>CALDKL010000384.1 GCA_937898895.1 uncultured Verrucomicrobiae bacterium
ACCCCGGAAGTCGTGCGTATCTATGGTCTGCGCGACGGTCACATGGTTCGCTGCATTTCCAAGATGGGAGTCCGGGGGCCTCAGCTTATCGAGATTCTGGCAATCAATGACCGTCCTCCCCAGGAGTGTGCGCACCTGCCGTATTTTGAGGAACTGACGGCGATCAACCCCAACAAGAAGCTCACCCTCGAGACCGATCCCACGCGATTCACTACCCGCGTCATTGACTTGGTCGCACCGATCGGGCGCGGCCAGCGTGGGCTCATCGTCGCCCCGCCCCGCACCGGGAAGACGACCTTCCTTCACCATATCGCCGAGGGACTCCTGAAAAACTACGAAGAGGAAGTCCACCTCATGATTCTTCTCGTCGACGAGCGCCCCGAGGAGGTGACCGATTTCGAGCGTTCCTTTCCCGATGTCGAGGTCTTCTCCAGTTCGAATGACAGCGAAGCGAAGGATCACACCCGTATCGCCCTTCTCGCGACGGAGCGCGCCAAGCGTCTCGTCGAGGGAGGTCGCCACGTCGTCATGCTGCTGGATTCCATCACCCGGCTGGCGAGGGCGTTCAACAGCCAGATGCGAGGTGGGGGAAAACGCGGCACCGCCAGCGGCGGCCTCATTGTCGGTGCGCTCGAGGTGCCGCGGCGTATCTTTGCGGCGGCTCGGAACACCCGTGAGGCGGGTTCCCTGACGATCATTGCCACTGCCCTCGTTCAGACCAACAGCAAAGCGGACGAAGCCATATTCCAGGAGTTCAAAGGCACCGGAAACATGGAACTCGTCCTCGACCGCCAGCTCGTGCAAAACTATGTCTACCCTGCCGTCGACATCAACAAATCGGGAACCCGGCGCGAGGAACTCCTCCTGCCGCCTCACTCTCTCGAGAAGATCTACGTGATCCGGCGCGGACTCAGCGGCTACCGTCCTGTCGATGCCATGGAGTGGCTGCTGAAGTGTATGCACCGTTACCAGAGCAACGCGCAGATGCTCATGGATATCAAAGTCACCGCTCTCGCCTAAAAACGGGCCTCCGGATTTGGGAGGATCATCCGTTCCAATCTTTCGCAATTGCGGTTGCGAGTGATCGGGCTTTCTGCTAGGAACGGCCCATGAGCGATTTTGTCGAAGTGACGCGCCGGGGATTCTTCAGCCGGGGCAAGGATTCCCTCGGCGGAGCTTTCCTGGGCTTGATTTTCGTATTGATCATGACCGTCGTTCTTTTCTGGAACGAAGGAAGGGCGAGAAAGCGGTATCTCGACCTCAAGGAGGGAGCCGGGTCCGTCGTCTCCGTCGCATCCGACAAGGTCGATCCGGCCAGCGAAGGCAAGCTCGTCCACCTCACTGGCGAAACCCGCGTGGCGGCACCTCTCGCCGATCCCGATTTCGGAATTTCCCTGCCTGCCGTGAAACTCGTTCGCGAGGTCGAGATCTATCAATGGGTCGAGGTCGTGAAGACCGAAACCCGCAACAAGGCCGGAGGGGGCACGGAGGAAATCAAGACGTACCGTTACGAGCGCGAATGGCGCGACAGCCCCGTGGATTCAAGTCGCTTCAAAGTCGCCTCGGAGCATCGCAATCCCACGGAGATGAAGGTGCGCTCGGCCACCTTCACTGCCGGCACGGTCACACTCGGAGCCTTCACCCTGCCCGATTTCCTCGTCGCCCGAATTGGCGGTGCCCAGCCCTATGTGCCCGAAAACATTGATCAGGCGAAGCCGGAAATCCGATCTTCTGCCAAGATCGCCGACGGAACCGTCTACTTTGGATCCGATCCTCGCTCGCCCGCAGTGGGCGACCTGCGCATCCGTTTCTCCCGCGTTCCGACGGGGCCCGTCAGTGTTGTCGCTCGGCAAAATGGCAGCACCTTCACCCCCTACCCAACCAAGACCGGCGGCACCGTTGACCTCCTCGAGTCCGGCACGATCAGCGCCCAGGAGATGTTCAAGATGGCCCAGGACCGCAACACGATGCTGACCTGGGGGCTCCGGATCGCTGGATTCTTCCTGCTTGGGATCGGATTCTCCATGGTCCTCCGCCCCATCGCGGTCCTTGCCAGCATCCTCCCCTTCCTCGGTCGACTCGTCGGCACGGGCACCACCGTGGTGGCCTTTCTCCTCGGTGGCATCGTCTGGTGCCTTACGGTCTCGGTTGCCTGGATCTTTTACCGACCCGTTCTCGGTATTTCCGTTCTTGTCGTCACCGTCGTGCTCTTCCTGCTCGTCGTGAAGCGCCTGCGTGGAAGCTCCGTTCCGCCCCTGTCGGCCAGTCCTCCGCCCCTGACCTGAATTGATCGCCCGTGATCCCATGCCTGCGTCTGACGGCGAGCGCAAGCCACCTGGTTCCGATGCGATCGGTGATTCCGAGCCCACCCTCGGCAGCATCACGGAACTCGGCAAACTGCTTCAGGAGAACGCTCGCACCTCTCGACGCATGTCGTGGCTCCTCGATGAATGTATCCGGATTCCCGGAACGAAGATCCGATTTGGCATCGACCCTCTTCTCGGCCTGATTCCCTACGGCGGCGAGGCCGTCGCGACCCTCTTTGGCACCCTCCTCCTCGCCGATGCCGGGAAGAAGGGACTGCCCCACGCCACCCTCGCCCGCATGGGGGGAAACATGATTCTGAATGCCGCCATCGGAGCCATTCCCTTCGTCGGAGATCTCTTCTCCTTCTGGTTC
>CALDKL010000385.1 GCA_937898895.1 uncultured Verrucomicrobiae bacterium
TGTCATCGAGATCTCTCATGGGCAACGGGTGGTGATTTTGTCAGGACATTACCCTCACGACCTCGCGCTCGCCATCGGTGTCAGGCTCGAAGAATTCGTGTTCGCGGAATCCGAAGGCGCTCGCGACGAGATTCGAGGGAAAGCTTCCGACGGCGTTGTTGATTTCGAGGACGGCGGCATTGTAGGCTCGTCGCGCCGCCGAGATTTGTTCTTCGATCTCGGTCAGGTTGCGCTGGAGGTTGAGGAAGTGCTCCCCGGAGCGCAGTTCGGGATACCCCTCGGCTACCGCAAGTAGGCGGCGAACGGCGGGTCCGAGTTCGCCTTCGAGACGGAGGCGTTCGGCCTCACCCAGGTTTCCGGACCCGACCCGATTGCGCGCTTCGGTCACGCGCGTAAGAAGCGCTTCCTCGTGCCGCGCGAAGCCTTTTACCGTCTCAACAAGCTCCGGGATGAGATCGAATCTCTTCCGAAGGTAGACATCGATGCTGCTGAAGGCGTTCCGGGCTTGATTCCGGCGTCCGACGAGCCCGTTGTAGATCACGATGAGGGTGCCCAGGAGAATGCCGAGGGCAACGAGGAGCGTGATCGCGATTTCATTCATGAGCAAAGGATGACCGACCGGAGATCGATTTGGCGATTGTAAAGGCCGTTGGTCGTTGGAGGCAAGTACTCTCGCGGGAAGCGCGCTCATCTGGGGAGGGGAGGAGTCCTGGCCCTCCCGATCCGCTCATCCCTGGATCCTTGGATCTCCATCCAGAGCCAGGCACGCTACGCCCCGACTTTTTCGCGGAGGGCGGCTGGAGGCGCAATGCCACCCGTCAGCGGAGCGAGTCCAACCCCACCCGGCGCACTCGGCTCGCGGAGAGATGTTTGCCGGGCTCCTGCTTTCCCGCCACATAGGCCAGGAAAAGATTCTCTCCGCAGAACTCCATCGCCGTGTAACAATACCACCCCTTCGCATCCGGCTCGAGGACGACCCCTTTCGTCCAACTGCCGCCTTCGTCCCGCGAGAGAGCGAGGCTCAGGGGCGTGCGAGCTTTCCGCGCACCGACGGGCAAGGTGGAATGATCATTCCAGATCATCACGAGAGTGTTGCCGCCGGGAATTCGCTCAATCGAGGCAGGTGCTTCGGGAGAGGCCACGCCCATGGGTTTTGGCACCGACCAGGTTTCCCCTCGGTCCGTGGAGACGCTGCGATACTGCTCTCCGGCCCCGGTGCGGATGAACATGAGGACACTCCCATCCGCGAGTTCCACTACGCCGGGCTCCTGCGACGAGATCCGTTTTCCCGAGGGATCGTGCGCCTGGTGCCAGTGTTGCGAACGTCTCCAGGTCGCTCCCGAATCATCGGAATACAAAACGCCGACCTCGCCATTCCAATCCGGCTTCTCCCAACTGGGGCGATGATGCAGAGCGAGCGGAGCGACGAGGCGACCCCCAGATAGCTGGATGACTCGATCGTTGTTGAGGACGTAGTAGCCGACTTCGGAATCGGGGATGATCGAGACGGGATTGCTCCAGGAGATCGCTTCATCGTTGGAGAAGCGCACCACGGGACGGCAGTCGGTGACCGAATTTTTCTCGAGGTAGAAAAGTGCGATACGACCATCCTGCAGGCGGAGGAGAGAAACGGACATCACGTTCAGACCGCTCGTATTGGTCACGACCCTTTCGTCCGTATCCGACCAGGTGAGGCCACTGTCCGTCGAGAGGCGTGAGACGAGGTCGGCCTTGTCGTGATCGCCACCCCCGCCGGTGAAGCGGGTGTAGACGAAGAGGAGCCGTCCGTCCCCGAGAGCCACGAAGTCGCCCTCGGTGTTTCGTGGATTTCCTTCCGAGACGGGGAGTTCGAGAACGATCGCGGTGTCGAGGGCCTCATTGGCGCGGACGAACGCAGACAGGAAAAGGGCGAGGCAAAACACAGAGGTTCTCATGACAATGGCCGAAGAGGGTAACCCGTTTCCTTCAACAGAGTCAACGTGAGAGAGCACCACGATGGCGGTTTTGGCGCTACAGTTTTCCGGCTTCCAGAAAACTGAAGTAGTCGCTTCGGTTGAAAATGATGTGATCCAGCAACTCGATGCCCACGATGCTCCCGGCTTCGCGCAACTGCTTGGTGATGCTCTCATCCGCGGCGGACGGCTCCACTCCTCCTGCCGGGTGATTGTGCGCCACGATGATGCCGGAAGCGCGTTCGGCCACCGCTTCGGCAAAAACTTCGCGCGGATGCACGGGGCTGCGGTCGATCAAGCCGATGGAGATCACCCGCACGTTCTGCACCTCGTTCGCGCCGTTGATGGTGATGGCGAGAACGTGCTCCTGCTTGCGATCCGCAAAGTGCCGGATCAGCGGCAACACGTCCGTCGGCGTCTCGATCTTCATGCCCTCCGGCTTGATCCGCCGCCGCGCGAACTCAATGGCGGCGAGAATCAGTGTCGCCTTGGCTTCGCCCACACCGTCCAGCCCGGTGAGGTCATCGGGACGCACCTGCAAGCCTTTTTCGTCCATCACGCGCACCAGCTTCGCCGCCAGCGCCATCACGCCCATTTGTGCGGTGCCTTTACCCAGCAGCACGGCCAGCAACTCCTGATCGCTCAGCGCGGCAGCCCCTTTCGCCAGCAGCTTTTCGCGTGGTCGATCTTGGGTCGGAATCTGGTCAATCGGCTTGCTCATGCGGCCTTGTCGAGGTGATGTTGGATCACGGTCACGGCCATGATGTCGAAGATGGCTCCGGGGCCGACATATTTCGGATCGGCCAGTGTCTCAAAGCCGCCGGGTTTGGCGCTGTAATCGTTTTGGATCTCACCGTTCAGTTGCGGCTGATAGGTGTGGTTCAGGAAATCCAGGTCGGTGCGGTGACTGGCGACCGTTTCCGCCACGAGTGGATCCGCCTGCTTCGCCGCCGTGACTTCCTTGATGTAAATCGCCTCATCATCAGTGATGTCGAACTGTTCCCGGATTTTGTCGATCATGTCCTGCACCGTCACCTTCTTCGGTGGCGGTCCGCCGCTGTGGCCCTTGCCGGGTTTCAGCTTCACATTGCCCGGCGTGTTCACTTCGCCACGGAATTGCACGGAGGCCTTCGTCACTTCCGTGGCGCGGATGAGCTTCATCAGTTCGGAGACGGTGCCTTCCTTGATGAGTTGTGGGCCGACAATTTCGGCAAATGCAGCGAACTGCGTGATCTCCTCGGGATAGGTGAAGAAGCAGGTGAGGAAATGCACGCTCTTCACATACTTCGCCAGCAGATACACGAAGGCTTTCCGCAACTCGGGATCGGGGATCGCCTCGTTAAATCGCGCTCGCAGGCCGGTGACGCGGGTGCTCACCCAGCCACTACCGACACCGTGCTTCGCCAGCACCTCCACGAACCCCGCCGCGTCCTGCTGGGTGAAGACGCCCGCTGCGAGGATTTCATCCCGCAGGCGCACGCATTCATTTTCATCCGGTTCTCCCGGTTCGAAGGGGGTTCCCTCGCGATACTTTTTGAAGGCCTTCAGGATGGCCTTGGCGTTGTTGGTGAAGTCCACCACCACCACGCCATCCTTGTCGGGATGGCAGCGGTTCAGGCGCGAGACGGTCTGCACCGCGTTGCGGTCCACCACCGGCTTGTCGAGGAACATGCCGGCCAGCAGCGGCTGATCGAATCCGGTTTGGAACTTGTTCGCCACCACCATGATGCGGTAGTCATCCCCCTCGAAGCGGTCTTCGATGGCTTCGCTCTCGTTCAGTCCGTTCACCGCGTGTTCGCTGATGGCCTCGTTTGTGTCCGGGTGCACGAAATCGGAGAAGGCGTAGAGCGCCTTGTAGTCTGCTCCGCGTTCTTTCAGTTTCTCCTGGAGGATGTGGAAGTAGCGCAACCCCGCGAGGCGCGAGCTGGTTACGATCATCGCCTTTGCCCGGCCGCCGACGAGTGGTTTGACCGTCTCTTCGAAGAGACGCAGCATCACCTCGGCCTTGTATTGGATCAGGCCGTCATCGGCAAAGGCCACGTTCTTCAGCGCCTTCGATACGACTCCGGCAGGATAGAGTCGTTCCTGGTCGGGCGTCGGCACGATCTTGCATTTCAAATGGTAAAGTGTCTCATAGGACAGGATGCTCGTCGCCACGTCCACGATGTAGCCCTCCGCGATGGCTTCCGCCTCGCTGTAGGTGTCGAAGGCTTCGCCAAACAAATCCACCGTGGCCTGCGCGGGCGTTGCGGTGAAGGCCACGAAGAGCTGGTTGCGGTCGTGTTCGCGGATGATTTTTGCCAGGTCTTCCTCTTCGTCGGTCGCCTCAGCCGCGTCGTCGGCATCCGGGGCGTCCTTGTCGCGGAAGGGCACGCGGATCGCCGCGCCCATCTTGCCTTCCTGCGAGCGGTGGGCCTCATCGATCAGGAAGGCCACGCGCAGGCGCTTCAGTGCGGGATCGTTCTGCAGCTTCTCCAGCACCCAGGCGAATTTCTGCTGCGTGGTCACGATGATGGACTTCCGTTGTGCGATGAAGTCCGGCAGATCGTTCGCCCGTTTCGCGATGCCCACCACGTCGCGCAGGTGGGCGAAGTTCTCGATTTCGTCCCGGATGTTTTTGTCCAGGGTTCTGCGGTCCGTGAGGATGAAGACCATGTCCAGCAGCTTGGTGCTGGCGCCGGTCTGGTAGAGACTGTGCAGGCGGTCGGCCAGCCAGCAGATCGTCAGCGTCTTGCCGCTGCCGGCGGAGTGGTTGACGAGATACTTGCCGCCCACCTCGCCGGTGGTGTCGAACGTCTCGCTCACCTTCGCCGCCAGCTTGCGCACGAGGCGGCTTTGATGGTAGCGCGGATGGATGGTGAAGGCGGGGCGCGCAGGCTTGTCGTCCACGGCATCCCGCTTTGGCACATGGATCAGGAAGAAGGCCAGCGCCTCCAGCAGGCGTTCCTTGCTCAGCACCTCGCGGTAAAGGAACTCCACCGGATACTCGCCCTCCGTCTGCGGTTCATTGGTCAGGCCGGTGTTGAACCAGCGGAAGTTCTTCTCCGCCCGCGGATCGGTCGCCACCATCACGTCGCTCGTGTCGGCGGCGATGTGCAGGAAGGGCAGTTGGAAAATGCAGTCGCTGTGATCGCGGGCCACATACTGGGCCACGGCATGGTGCACGTTTTGATTCTTTTCGTGCTTCAGCTCCATCGTCACAATGGGCAGCCCGTTGAGGAAGAAGGCGAAGTCCGGGCGCTTCGCGTCCTTGATGACCAGCTCCGGGATGAAGGTGATGCGGTTCTCCTCGTAGAGCTGGTGCGCCACGCTCTCGCTGGAGCGCGGTTTCGGGAAGTAGAGCTTGAGGTCGTGCCCGCGCACCCGCAGCCCGGTGCGAAGGATGGTCCA
>CALDKL010000386.1 GCA_937898895.1 uncultured Verrucomicrobiae bacterium
AGCAGGTCGAAGGGCACTCCGAGCTGTTCGCTGATGGCGATGAAAGCCGCAATGTCCTTGGGAAAACACGATCCACCATACCCGAGTCCGGCGTTGAGAAAGGATCTCCCGATGCGGGTGTCCATGCCGATGCCTTCGGCGACGAGTTCGACATCGGCGTTGCTCGCCTCGCAGATCTCGGAGATTGCGTTGATGTAAGAGATCTTGAGGGCGAGAAAGGAATTTGCGGCGTGTTTGATGAGTTCGGCACTGTTGATGTCGGTCACGAGGAGAGGTGCGACAAAAGGCTCGTAGACCTTTTTCATCAGAGCCGACGCGCGGTCGCTGTTCGAGCCAAAGACAATGCGATCCGGCTTCATGAGGTCGGCGACGGCCGATCCTTCGCGGAGGAATTCGGGATTCGAAACGACGTCGAAATCGGCCTCGGGCGCATACCGCTGGATGGTCTCGGCGACTTTTTCACCGGTCTTCACCGGCACGGTCGATTTGTCGACGACGACTTTGTAGCCCTTGATGCAGGGCGCGATTTCGCGAGCGACCTTTTCGATGAACTTCAGGTCGACTGAACCGTCGGGGTTCGGCGGTGTGGGCACGGCGATAAAGACCACCTCTCCATGATCGACTCCCTCCTGGGTGCTGGTGGTGAAGGCGAGCCTACCGGCGGCGACATTCTGAGTCACGAGGTCGGCGAGGCCGGGTTCGTAGATCGGGATCTCGCCGCGAAGGAGGGTTTCGATCTTGCCGGCATCGTTGTCGACACACATGACCTCGTGTCCGACCTCAGCGAAGCATGCGCCTGTGGTCAGTCCAACGTAACCGGAGCCGATAATCGTCAATTTCATCAGATGGTTTCAAAAGGGTTTGTGGACGAGGCGGGAAGGGTAGGGACCATGCACTTCCTTCCGTCAGAGAGTTCACTCAGGAACACCTCCTCGATCCCCAATCACTGTTCCTCCGCTCCGAGAGTGCCCGGCTGGAAGTCAACCGGCAGGTTGACTTTGGGGAAGGCTTTGAGGGTCAGGCTGAGGATGACACCATATTCGTTGTCCGCGTCCCGGTTGTCGCGGACAATGCCGCCGATACTGGCAGTCCAACTGGCGAGATCGCGGTGTAGGCTGTATTGCTGGTATTCGAGAGTGCCGTCGTCAGACTCATATCGGTGAGCGGTGCTGAATCCCCAGTTGTCACTAAGCCGGGTGTAGGTCGTGAGGGTGTAAAGGTCGGAGTCCTGGAAGAAGGGGTGGTCGTTGATGAAGTAGTGGCGCAGGCCAATCTCGAACCAGTCCGTCGGCAGGAAGCTGATCGTAGAACTGATTTCGGTGAAATCGAGGGTGTTGTCGAGCAAGGGAAGCTGAGTAGTGGTCGAAGCGGCCAGCCAGGGCAGGGGCCGCCATTCCAAATCGGTGAAGAAGTTCGAGAAATCGCGATTGAATTCGGGGTCCTCGAGATACGCATCGAAATAGTTGTTGAGGGACAGCCACTCGTAAGAGGCTCCGTTGCGCATCGTATACCAGCGGTTCGAGACCCCCGCACGGACGATCTGCCAATCGCGGATGTCGTCGATGGACGTAAACAGTGGCATGTCGATGGGTCGGAGCCGGGTCGTCGGAGTAAATCGGTCGACGGGAGAAAATCGACCGGTAAGATCGTTGGTGCTCACGAGCGAGAAGTTCAGGTAGGGCCGCACGACATGGAGGACACCGTTCAGCCCAAGGGCGCGGTTGACGATGTTTGGCGATTTCTTTGAAAGTTTGAAGGAGAGGTCCACTCCGGCATGGGCTGAGGAACGATCAAGAGATCCCATCCCCGGTATGTCGAAACTGGCGTAGTTCGTGTAACCGCCGCCTGCGCGCGGCACGATTTCGAGAAACCCGAGTTGGGTCGGGTAGAGGAACTCGTGAAAGGTATGGAAGCGATTGTAGCCGCTTGGGTCCACCATACCGGCAAGGATGGAGTCATCGTCAAGCTCCTCGTCGAGAACCCCGTAGCTGGTGAGCCCGTCATAGAAAAACCCGGTGTCCCCGATGGGGGTGCGGATTACGTCAATCGCCAGTTCGGGAGAGCGGGTGTCGGTCTGGAAGAACTCGTTGAGCTGGAATCGCCCCGTCAGTGAGATTTCTCCCTGGGGAAAGATCTTGTTGAGGTTGACCAGATTGTCCGGCTTTGGATCGATGCGGAAATCACCAGGGAAAAAATCTTCGTAAAAGTGGGCGTCACTGAGTTTGTTGATGTCGAAGTCAAGATAGAAGGACTCATCCTCGGTGCCGGGCATGTAGACTCGGTGTTGGAAATTGATGCGGTATCGCTCGTTGGGAGGAATGGTTCCTTTGCGAGTGCGCCCGTTGAAACTCATCTGGGGGTTCGCGTCATCGGCGTAATAGAGGTTGAGGCGTCCGATGGCTTCGTTGTCCTTGAATTTCCGATCAAAGAATTCGATTCCTCCGGCCATGCCGCGTTCGGATCGGTAGTCGTAGTGGACCTGGGCGTGGTGATCCTCCCCGATCATGAAGCCGTAGCGGTTCAGGAGGAAGCCACCCCAGGGAGAATTCCACCCCGGAGTGAAGTAATAACCGAGTTCCGCGTCCATGGGCTGGACAAAGTAAGGGAACCAGAAGAGGGGCACCTCACCGGCGTAAAGGCGGGCACCGTGCATGATGATCTTGTCGTCGGGGAAGACCTCGAGCTTCTTGACCTTGATGTGGTAATTCGGATTCTCCGCGTCGTGGGTCGTGAAATAGGCGTCGTGGAGGATGATGGGATCGCCCGTTCCTTCCTCGGGCCGCTCGATATTGTCGGAATGGTAGAAGACGGGCTCAAGGGCGCTCTTGAGCTGGCTCGTCGTCATTTCGCCGGTGTTCACATTGTAGATGATTTCCTCGGCATCGACGACCTGCCCGTCCTTGAAAATACGGACATTGTCGCGGGCAAAAATATTCCCGGTCGACTGGTGAAACTCGATCTGATCGGCCTGGATCGTGACATCCCCGTATTTGACCACGACGTCACCCCAGGCTTTGGCTACGCCGAGATTCTGATCGTAATCACTGAAATCGCTCTGAATATCCAGATTGAGCGCGTTGCCTTTGCGGGGACGGGCCTCCTCCTGGGCATCGGCCGGAACAGCGAGGGCCAGACCCCAAGCCAAAGCAACCCCAAGCGCGGTAGGAAAGACCGGCCGGAGACAGCGTAGCGACTTGGTGAAAAAGCGGAGCAAAGCGAACAAATACGGTTGCGGGACCCGGCGTTGGGGCCGGATTCACCGCTTCCCATGTACTCGCATCCGGGAAAAAGACCAATGAAAATTTCGGCCATTCCGGGGATTCCCAGAGCTTACGTAGGAAACTTGGTGAACAGAGGGAACCTGAGCCCCTGGCCGGGTGCGCCTGTTGCTGTGGGATCTCGGAGTCTTCCTGGAGGGGTGTGATCGGAACACGGCGAGGCCATCTCGTATTGGGTGGAGAAGTTGTGTGAGGCGGCTCATCGGGATGGTGCGCTGAAAAATTTCGTTTGCCCGTCCCTTCGATTCCGCACCAATCCGGCTG
>CALDKL010000387.1 GCA_937898895.1 uncultured Verrucomicrobiae bacterium
ACAGCGCTACAAACAGGGGACATACATGCATCAAGGGACGATATGCCTTTGAGTTCTATAACCAGCCCGAACGGCTGCGCTGACCGAAGATAAGGAAGGATGGGGAGTTGACAGAGGTATCATGGGACGAGGCATATGACTATACCGCCCGCAGGTTCAAAGAGATAAAG
The DNA here is from genome assembly GCA_937898895.1 of uncultured Verrucomicrobiae bacterium. Lineage (GTDB taxonomy): Bacteria > Verrucomicrobiota > Verrucomicrobiia > Verrucomicrobiales > DEV007 > Arctic95D-9. The sequence goes on from CALDKL010000387.1 coordinate 171, forward strand.
GATCAGTATGGTCCTGATGCACTGGCCGGCATCTCTTCGGCCCGGTGCACCAACGAGGAGAACTACCTGATGCAGAAATTCATCCGCGTAGGATTCGGCACCAACAACATCGATGCCTGCGCCCGCGTCTGTCACAGTCCCACCGCATGGGGCATGCAAAAGGCCTTCGGTACGGGGGCGGCAACCAACAGCATCGCGGATCTCGAGTATACGAACTGCATTCTGATCACCGGGGCCAATCCCACCGAGGGCCATCCTGTCACCGGATCGAAGATCAAACAGTGCGTCATGAAGGGCGTGCCCCTCATTGTGATCGATCCGCGCGAGATCGAACTGGTCCCCTACGCGACTCACCACCTTCAGCTTCGCCCTGGGACAAATGTCGCGCTGCTCGACATGTTCGCCTACTATATCATTGACGAGGGTCTGGTTGATCGCGAATTCATCGCGAAACGTTGTGAGAATTGGGAGGAGTTCGAGAAGGGCATTCGTTCTATCGATCTCGCATCCTTGGAATCCATTCACGGAGTGCCGCGCGAGCGGGTCCGTGCCGCAGCCATCGAATACGCTCGAGCCGACAGCGCGATGGCCTTCCACGGCCTCGGCGTCACCGAGCACAGCCATGGATCGAAGGCGATCATGATCCTCGCGGACATCGCGATGATGACCGGCAATATTGGTCGCCCCGGCGTCGGTGTGCTGCCCCTGCGCGGACAGAACAACGTCCAGGGAGCGGCCGACATGGGATGTCAGCCGCACCAGGGAGCGGGCTACCTCCCGGTGAGTGATCCGGAAGTCCACAGGCGATACGAGGAATTCTACGGAGTCCATCTCAGCGAAAAGATCGGCTACAAGATTCCGCAGATGTTCGACGCTGCCATCGCGGGTCATCTCAAGGCTCTGTGGATCATGGGTGAAGATGTCGTTCAGACCGATCCGAATACCGAACATGTCAAGGCGGCGCTCAACTCACTCGACTTTCTCGTCGTCCAGGAACTGTTCATGACTCTCACTTGCGAGTTCGCCGACGTCATTCTCCCGGCTTCCTCATTCCTCGAAAAAAGTGGCACTTTCACCAACGGCGAGCGCCGTGTTCAGAGAGTCAACGCCGTCATTCCCCCGCTCGACGGGACAAAACCCGACGGCGTCGTCCTCGCTGAGATCATGCAGCGCATGGGTTTGGAACAGGAGGATTACACCCCCGACGGTGTCCTCGCCGAGATCGCCGAGATCGTGCCGTTCTTTGCGGGCGCGACCTGGGAGAATCTCACTGACCAGGGCTCCCAGTGGCCGATCGCGGAGGGGGGCGTCGGCACTCCCATCCTCCACCTCGGGAAATTCAAACGCGGTCTCGGCAAGTTCCACTTCTTCGATTTCCAGGAATCGAGGGAAATTGAGACGCACCGAGGTGACTATCCCTTCATCCTCACGACCGGTCGCATCCTCGAGCACTACAATGCTGGCACGATGACCCGTCGCACTGGCAATGCCGAAATCGTGAGCGAGGATCTCCTCGCCATCCATCCTGACGATGCCGGGAAAAAGGGGATTGTCGATGGGGACATGGTTAGGGTCCACTCCGCCCGAGGGGAAGTGCGGATCAAGGCAAAAGTTTCGACTGAGGTCAAGCCGGGCGTGCTCTATACGACATTCCATTTCCCCGAGCATCTCGTCAACGTGGTCACGAGTTCGGAGTGTGATGAGGATACGATGTGCCCGGAGTACAAGGTCGTGGCGGTAGAGGTGGAGAGGGTGGGGAGTAACGAATCAGGAGTCACGAGGCACCAGGAGGTGATCGACGCGATCCATCCCTGAGAGTGCCTTGCGATCGAGATCGAGCACTCCAGCCCTGGCTCCACCCGCCTTCGGAAGCCCCCATCACAACGCTTCACGGCTGGTGAGGTCGTTCCGGAGGGTGGGCGGCGCAGGTGCGTTCTGGTGAGGTTGTCGGGTGCGGTGCCTCGTCGCATCAGCTTTCCGCCGGAAAAACGCGCTTTCCACCGAGCCAGGTCTCCTTCACCTGGGTGTCCTTCACCTCATCAACGGGGCATTCGAGAAGGTCGCGGTCGAGGATGATGAAATCGGCGAATTTTCCCGTCTCGAGCGAGCCCTTCTTCGTTTCTTCGAAAGTGAGCCAGGCATTGTTGATCGTGTAGAGTCGAATCGCGTCAGCGCGGTCGAGGATCTGTTCTGCGTGAATCGGTTCGCCCATCCAACGGGGGTGTCGTGTCAGGGTTGTCCACATTCCGAGAAAGGGATTGTAGGGGTTGACCGAGCGGAGGCTGCCGATCTTCTGCATGTGGTCCGATCCGCCGCCCACCTTCACCCCCTTCTCTGTGAGGGTCCGGTAGGGCTGGAAAAATTCGAGACGCTCGCTCCCGAACTGCTTCAGCAGGGTACGCCCGTCAAGGTAGAGCCAGGCGGGCTGGAGATCCGCGACGATGCCGTGTTGGGACATCTTCTCGATTGCGGCGGCACTCATAAAATTGCAGTGGGTCACGCAGGGGCGCTTTTCGTTGACCGGAAATTCGTTCTCCGCGATGCGAACGTAGGTGTCGACGAGTCGTTCCACCGCACCGTCTCCCACCGAGTGCGCGGTGAACTGGAGGTCTTTCGAGAGGGCGTGCTTGGCCATCGTGTAGAGCTTTTCCGGATCGACGTACACCATGCCCTGGTAGTTGGGGTCGTCGATGCCATAGGCTGTGCTGACTCCCCAGGGGCGCTTCATGTAAGCGCTCCCGGTCAGCATGCCTCCGTCGAGAAAAATCTTGATGCCCCGCAGCCAGAGACGGTTGTTGTAGGCGTGGAGGGGATGGGCAGCCGCTTTGTCGATATTTGCGAGCACCTTCTCGATCGGATCCTGTGCGCCCACACCGTAGTAGAGATAAACCCGGCAGGTGAGCCGCCCCGAGTCCCGCAGCTGCGAATACAGGGCGATGGCCTCATCTCCCGCGCTGCGGTCCGAGATGCCGGTGATGCCGATCCGATTGTAGTCTGCGAGTAGTCGGGCGAGCGCGTCGGCCTTTTCGCCCTGGTTTGGCTGTTTCGATCCAGTGGCTCCGCGCCGGATCAAACCTGTCGCCGAGCCGCGCAGAATTCCGCTTGGTTCACCGGTCGATGGGTCCTTTTCGATGCGCCCGTTGCCGCCCGCAGGCACCGGAGTGTCCCGAGTGATCTCCGAGAGTGAAAGGGCGAGCGAGTTCACTGCCGCATCCGGTCCGGTGCGAAATACCACCGGGTGTTTCGGGGCGGCCTCGTCGAGTTCGGAGCGCGTGGGGAAGCGCTGCTCGCGCAGGCGGGTGATGAAGACTTGCGAGAGCCCGATCCAGGTACCTTCGGGGACCTTCGAGGCTCTCGCGCGGACGTAGGCGAGGACATCCGCGATCGTTTCCATCTCGGGGATGACATGGTCGAACTCGTAGGTCGCGGCACTCGTGCTGTGCACGTGTGAATCGATCAATCCCGGCAGGACCATTGCCCCCTTCAGGTCATACCGGGTTGCCTCGGCGGGCAAACCCTCTTCGATGAGGGTATTCGACCCCACCTTCACGATGCTCTCGCCGTCGATCAGCATGGCCTCGGCGACGGAGAAGGCGGAGTCTACGGTCACGATTCGCCCGTTGAGAAATGCGATGGGGGCCGCGTGGAGCGCTCCGACGAGGGATAGCGGGAAGAGGAGGAAGAGAAAATGCTTCATCGATCCCGAGCTTGGCAGAATGGAGATTGTGATGCCATCGCGCGATCCCGTCGCAGGGACGGCCTGTCACATCGTAGGATCCTCAAGACCTGCAAAAGCAGTCCCCAAACACGGTGGAGCAACCGAGGCGCAATGGCTTTACGAGTCGTCCGAAGCGGGAAGGGGGCGGGGGACGTTCGATCCACCACCGCCCTCATCACGCGGCTTCGCTGAAGGTGTAGTCCACGTCGAGGTGCTTCGAGATGACTCCGAAGAGTTCGTGAAAACGGAATGGCTTGGCAACAAAATCGGAACACCCTGCATCGAGCGCGGCGAGACGGGACTGTTCCAGCGCGTAGGCAGTGAGCGAGACGATGACGGGCTTTTCTCCTCCGTTGCTCCGCGACTGAATCTCGCGAGCGGCTTCGCTGCCCTTCATCACTGGCATGTCCTCGTCCATGAAGATGAGATGAGGCTGCCACTCGCGCCATTTCTCGATCGCATCCCTCCCATTCCCGACTTCGGTCAGGGTGAAACCGGCCTTTCCGAGGATGCGTCGGAGGAGAAGTCGATTGGTCGGCTCGTCTTCCGCAATCAGGATGCGTACTTCGCCAAGCGGGGAGGTGAAACCATTGATCCGTTGGGCGGACTTCTCGTCGAGCCGTGTGGTCGCCCCGTCCGCTTCGATTTGTGCAGGTGCGAGTTCGTGGCAGAGAATGTCAAAACGAAAGACCGTGCCCTCCCCAAAGGTCGATTCGACGGTGATGTCTCCGCCGAGGAGTTGGATTAGATTTCGTGCGATGGGCAGTCCGAGTCCGGTGCCTTCGGAGGATCGCCGACCGCACTCTGTTTGCGAATATTTTTCGAAGAGCATTCCGAGTTCCTCTTCGTGAATGCCACGACCTGTGTCGCGAATCTCGAAGTGGACTCGAACGCCGCGGCGGATCCGTCCTTCGAAGAGTTCGGGTTCTGAAACGGCCTCGGAGGAAATCGAGACTCCGACTCCGCCCTGCGCGGTAAACTTGATGGCGTTGCCAATGAGATTGATGAGAATCTGGCGAAGCTTGTTTCGATCCGTGAGCAGTTCTCCTGGAAGGTCCGTCCGGGCGGAGAAGGTGAATGCGATGCGCTTTTCCTTCGCCTTGAATGAGAGGATCTCGTGGACGGACTTGAGCATCGGAAGAAGCTCGAAAATCTCATCGTGACGTTCCATTTTTCCGGCCTCGATTTTTGAGAGATCAAGGATTTCGTTGATGACATCGAGGAGGTGTCCGCCGCTGTTGTTGATGATGTCGAGCGTCTCGCGTTGCGCCGGACTCAGGGTTTGGTCTCCACCGAGAATCTCGGAGAAACCGATGATGGAATTCAAGGGAGTGCGGAGCTCGTGCGTCATCTTTGCGAGGAAGTCGCTCTTGGCTCGGTTCGCTACTTCGGCCTGATGGCGGGCCTCTTCGAGGTGTCGGCGGTAGGTCTCCTCGATTTCGGCGAGGGTGATCTGCGCGATCGTGATTCCGAATTGTCCGGTGAGAGCGTCGAGCAGTTTCCGGTCTTCCTCGTTCCAGGGATCGCTGTCGCCGACGCGGAAAAGCAGGACGATCCCGTTTGCGGAATCGAGGTAGCTGGTCTTCGCCGCGAGCAGGCTGATGTTTGTTCCTGCGGGCAGTGCGGCGCGGAGTGTTTTGGGGATGACGCCGACCTCGGCCAGGATGATGGCGGACTCCGCGACGAGGATGCGCTGCACAAGACCGTCGGAGGTGGTGAAGGGAGGAAGGAGGGAGGAAGTGAAATCTGCCACGGTACTCCAGAAGCCGATGGGTTTGAGATCCCGGGCGTTGCCGTCTTCCCTCTCTCTCGAAGAGAGCCGCAGGACGAGGCAGTGGGTGGCGTGGAAGTCTTCGACGATTTGCTGAAGGGCACCGCTCAGGATCTGCTCATCGGATCGCTCGCGATGAAAGTCGCGGGTAGAACGCTCGAGGAGCAATCGGTGCTGCAATTGGCTCGCGAGATCCGCCTCGGCTTTGTCGCGCTGGGCAGTGAGCAACTCCTCACGTCTCTGCAGCTGCCGGACGCGAGAACGGATCGAGGCTCGGGTAACGGCAACAGTGAGAAGGACGATGC
>CALDKL010000388.1 GCA_937898895.1 uncultured Verrucomicrobiae bacterium
CCGCTCTCACCCGCTATCCCGAATCGGCCGAACTCGCCCATTTCACAGACTTGCTTGCCGGAAGCAGGGGAAACCAGCGCGACCGCGCCCTGACCGATCTCTGCTGGGCACTGATCAACACCACCGAGTTTTCGTGGAATCGATGAATCGATCCGCCCTTTCGAAATCCAACATGGATCGCCGAGCCGCATTCGCCTCGACCCGCCGCGATCCTCCCTCCACTCGCGAATCCCTTCCCACCGGATGAATCCCCTGTTTCCCGATCTCGGCGGATCTTCCGCCCCTTTCCGCAAATCATCACGCCGCCGTTTTCTGCAATGCTCGACCCTTGCCGGATTGGGGTGGCTCACTCCTCTCGCCCGGCAGCTCGCCCGCAGTGCGGAAGCGAGCGGAAAACGTCCCCAATCGCTCATCATTCTCTGGATGGAGGGCGGCATGAGCCAACTGGAGAGCTTCGACCCCCACCCCGAAAGCCCCATCGCCTACGGCGGCAAGGCCATTGCCACGGCAGCGAAAGGATTGCAATTCGGTGTCGGCCTGCCGCACACCGCCGAACTGGCCAACGAGTTTTCCGTGGTCCGCTCGGTGACAAGCAAGGAGGGCGATCATTCGCGCGCCACCTACAATGTGAAAACCGGCTACCGCCCCTTCCCCAACCTCGTCCATCCCTCGCTCGGCTCGATCCTCTGCCACAGCCTGCCCGAACCCGACGGAACCGTGCTCGATCTGCCTTCCCATATCTCCATACTCCCCGGAGGCTTTCCCGCCCGCGGCGGGTATCTCGGAGCCCGCTACGACGCCTTTCAGACGGGCGATCCGGTGCGATCCATTCCCGACGTCCGCCCCCTTGCCACCGGCGAACGACAGAGGCAGCGGCTCGATTCCCTCGAGATTCTCGAAGAGACCTTCGCGAAGGGAAGGCTTGCCAATCTCGAGACAGAACGCACCCTCCACCACACCTCGGTGGAGCGGGCGCAGCGTCTCATGTCGTCCGAGCAGCTCGCGGCCTTTGATGTCAGCGGCGTGCCCCGGGCCGAGCGCGAGGCCTTCGGGGATTCTGCATTCGGGCGAAGCTGCCTCGCCGCGATCCGCCTGATCGGAGCGGGAGTCCGCTGTGTCGAGGTGACGCTGCGCGGATGGGACAGCCACATCGACAATACCGAGGGGCAGGCGACCCAGCTCGCTCTTCTCGATCCCGCTCTCGCCTCCCTCATCCGCGGCCTGAAGGCCCGCGACCTCTACGAAGACACCCTCGTGCTCGTGGGGACGGAATTCGGACGCACTCCAAAGCAGAATCTCGCCGAAGGCCGCGATCACTGGCCGCACGGTTTCAGTGTTCTGTTAGGTGGCGGTGGGCTTCGCGGCGGACTTGCCGTGGGCGAGACCGACCCCTCCGGGGAAAAGCAGGATCCGTCCGACCCCGTCCGCGTCGAGGATATCCATGCTACGATCCTGCGCCAACTCGGCATCGACACGAGCGAGGAGCTGATCACCCCGATCGGACGCCCCATCCCAATCAGCGAAGGTCGCGTCATTCAGGATCTGGTGTGACTCTGGAAGGATTGTTCCGTCGAAAAGACAAGGTGCGCCACTACACGTCAGACCCCAGTCCCTCGTGAGGCCGGGAGCCACCGACAAACCCAAGGCCCGCAGTTTCTTTGCCGACTCTTTGCCGACTCTTTTGAAAACCCGCTCCGCCGCCCTCGGTCAATCGATCACCTTGATCTTCACGTTGCGGAAGGAGACGACGTTTCCGTGGTCTTGCAGGCAGATGAATCCTCTCGTGGGCTTGCCGAACCGGGCAAACTTCGCGAACTTGCTTGCAGCCACTTTGGCATCCCAGTCGGCCGAGCCTTTCACGTATTCGACATACGGGGTGCCATTCATCGTGTGAACGCACTTTTCCGGAGTGATGACGATGTGGATCGTGTTCCATTCACCGGCGGGTTTGGTCGCATCAACATCCGCAGCATACAGTTGGTAAAGCCATCCCGCCTTCTGCGGATCGTGACCGTCGACGTTGTCCTGGATCTGGATCTCCGGACCGGTACGCCAGGGAGTGCCTTCCTCCTCGGTGACGTGGTACATCAGCCCGCTGTTGCCCCCTTTGCTGATCCGGTAATCGAGTTTCAACTCAAACGCACCGTAGGTCTCCTTCGTGATGATGTCTCCCCCGCCCTTCTCGGTGAGGGTGAAGGCTCCGTCCTCAATCCGCCATTTGTCACTGAGTCCGTCTTTTTGGTAATTGCGCCACTGCGCGAGATCCTTGCCATCGAAGAGGAGTTTCCACCCTTCCGCTTTTTCGGTATCGGTCAGGGTGTTGGGTTCCGCTGCCTGGAGGGCGAAAGTAGCGGCAAGAAATGGGGCGAGCAGGAGAATCGAGGCTTTCATGAACCATCCTCTACCACGCGAACGCCCTTGCGGCAAGGCCGCGAAGTGGTATCCCCTCACCCCGGCTCGCGCGCCCTCGTGATCTCGACGCTGACCCGATCGCAATCCGCGAGAATGAATTTCTCCACTTCGAGGGTGACCGCGCAGACTCCGTCGAAGGCGACCACGGCGGCGGCCAGCTCCTCGGCCAGCGTTTCGATGAGGCGGCGCTCGCCGTCTGCCGCGACCTCGCGGAGGCGGCGCGAGACGCGATCATAGTCGAGCGTGTCTTCGATCCGGTCGCCGAATCCCTTGAAGGATCGTCTCAGGGTGATCGCGGCGTTGACCGAGACGCTCTGCGGCAAGGCTCGCTCCTCCTCGGGAACGCCGACACGGGTGACGACCCGGAGGCCCTTGATGTGAATACGGTCGCTCATGGGATGATGACGGGCATCTTCACCCTCTTCGCTCCGGTAGGCAACCCTCTTCGATGCGGCCCTGCTATCGGCCCTCCTCAACCAAGGCGAAAACGGATCTCGCGAATCTTCTCGGCACCGAAGCGCTCCTGCATCCGCCGGAGGATCTGGCCTTTCATGCGCTCGAGCTCATAGTGAACGGTGGCGTGCAGAACCTGGATGACGAGCACGCGCCGCTCCAGGGACACGGGCCGGGCATGGGCCGCGATGAAGGAGTCGATGATCTCATTCCAGGCATCGAAGACCAGCTCCTCGTGAAATCGGTCATTGAGGCCCAGTCCCTTCATTGCCTTGCCCACTGCGTCAGCGAGGGTCGCCTCGTGACGGGTCATGTCCTGTGGCTCCCAATATCCGCGCCATTCGGCGAGGGCTCGATCCTTGAGAGAACGACGGGGGCGACGGCGCATGACAAAAGGGTAGCGCAGCCGCCGCGTCACGCCACAAAAAAGCCCGATCCGTCTGACGGATCGACGCCAGCGGGGAGCCGAGCCCCCCCCCTCACCCTTCGTTGCCGTTGCAGCCGATCGCCTCGACGGGACAGCCTTCCATCGCCTCCTCGCACAAGGCTCGTTCCTCGGGCGTCTCGGGCTGCTTGTAGACGTAGGAGTATCCGCCGTCTTCGTTGCGGGTGAAATTGGCGGTTGCCGTTTCACGACAGAGATCGCAGTCGATGCACTGGTCGTCGACGTAGTATTCGCCGGAAACATTGTCTGCGTAGCGGTTTTCGAGATCGGCCATGTCGGGGGGGGGGAATTGCTGGAGTGGATGGGTCATCTGACCCACGAAAGGAACGTAAAACTAGAATTTTTTTTGATTGGACGCAACCGAATTCGTTGGCTTGTTAAAAGAAAAAAAAACGGCTCCGCACAGTCCGATCCG
>CALDKL010000389.1 GCA_937898895.1 uncultured Verrucomicrobiae bacterium
CGCACACGGCGCAGGAGATCGCTTGTCTCTTCGCGAAGCGTTTCGGATGGCAGGGTGTTCAGGTCGCACTTGTCCAGCTTCGGCAGGCAGGCGATGGTGAAGTCGTGGCCTCGGAGAAAGCGCACTGCTTCGGCATGGGTGGCGAGGCTGAAGAGACCGGAATAGAACCACGGTTTGGGATCCTCGTTGCGGGCGCGGCGGTCCGAGGTGATGCGCGCTCGGTGGCAAGCCTCCCGAAGGCGCTCGGGGTCGATGGCGGCGAGATGGTCGAGAAAGGCGGCGGCGTCCGCTCGCAGCCTATCTCGGACGAGCCAGCGCCCGTTCACGTGGCGGACCCAGGTGATGTCGTCGGGAGGATTCACAGTCGTGGTGTGCTCGGAAAAGAATAACTCAATGGATCAACTACCGGATCCGCAGGAGTTCCATTACAAAATTCCCTCATCCTTCGTCTTGCCAAACGAGCTGCCTTTGCCTATCAATCGGGCGTCTCATGGAACTTTGGTGGCAGGGCCTCAATCTCGAATTGCAGATTTTCTACGGGATCGGGGTTGTCGCCCTGATCGCCCTGATCATTCAATTTGTGCTTCTCTTCGTCGGCGATTTCGACCATGTGGGCGACTTCGCGGACGCGGGAGGGATAGCTGATCACGGCTCCGGGCTGGGGATCTTTTCCTTCCGCGGGATCACCGCGTTTTTTCTCGGCTTCGGCTGGACGGGTGCGATCGCGGTGAAGTCGGGTTTCTCCGTCCCGGTCGCCATTGTCCTCGCACTTCTTGTTGGCGCGGTTCTGATGGTTGCGATCTTCCTCCTGATGCGCTCGATGATGCGGTTGCAAAGCAGCGGCACCCTCGACTACGAGAACGCCGTCGGTGAAGTCGCAACCGTCTACGTGACGGTGCCGGAGTCCGGAAAATCGGGTGGCCAGGTCGAGGTCATGATCCAGGGACGGCTCTCTGTGGCGGAGGCCCTCCATCGCGGAGAGACTCCCCTCGCGCCCGGCACCAAAGTCCGCGTCGTCGCGACGATGGGCCGCACCACCTTTGTCGTTGAACCCCTCCTCTCGTAACTCACATCCATTGGAATCTGCCATGTTCGAATCTCTCATCCTGATCGGGGCGATCGTCGCCGTTGTTTTTCTGGTCCTCATCGCGCTCGCGGCACGATACAAAAAATGCCCGTCCGACCGCATCCTCGTCGTCTACGGGAAAGTGGGTTCAGGCAAGTCGGCACAGTGTTACCACGGCGGCGCGGCCTTCATCTGGCCGATCATCCAGGATTACCAGTATCTGAACCTCACGCCCCTGCCCATCGATATCAAACTCGAGGGTGCCCTCTCCAAGCAGAACATTCGCGTCAACACTCCGTCGACCTTCACCGTGGGGATCTCGACCGAGCCGGGGGTGATGGAGAATGCCGCCGAACGCCTTCTCGGATTGACCTTGCAACACATCAATGAACTGGCCAAAGACATCATCTTCGGCCAGATGCGCGTCGTCATCGCGACGATGGATATCGAAGAAATCAATGCAGACCGCGACAAACTCATCGCGAATATTTCCATCGGAGTGGAGGTCGAGCTGAAGAAGGTCGGATTGCGCCTCATCAACGTCAACATCCAGGACATCACCGATGCCTCGGGGTATATCGACGCACTCGGGCAGGAGGCCGCCTCGAAGGCCATCGCAGAGGCCAAGGTGAAGGTGGCCGAGGCGGATCGCGATGGGGAGATCGGGGCCGCAGCGGCACAGCGCGACAAGCGGGTTGCGGTGTCCAACGCCAACGCCGAAGCAACGCGCGGGGAGAATACCGCCGAGGTCGAGATTGCGAATTCCAATGCGCAACGCCGCAGTGCCCAGGCTGAAGCCGAGCGCCTCGCCACCGCTGCGGAGAAAGTGGCCCAGGCCAAGGTGCTCGAGGAGGCCTATGCCGCCGAAAAGCTCGCCGAGCAACAGCGCGCCGAACGGGAACGCTCCACCCAGTTTGCCAACATCGTCGTGCCTGCGGAAATCGCCAAGCAGCGCCAGATCGTCGAGGCCGACGCCGAGGCGGAGAAGCTGCGCCGCATTCAGCAGGGTATGTCCGACGCGGTCCGCACCGAGAAGCAGGCCGAAGCGGACGGGATCAAGCTCGTCCAGCTTGCCGAAGCGGACGGGATGAAGGCGAAACTCCTTGCCGAGGCCGACGGTGCCCAGGCCATCCTCGCGGGCAAGGCCAAGGGCTTCAAGGATCTCATTGCCACCTGCGAAGGTCCGGGCGGGGCGCAGCAGATGCTTGTCACGGAACTCCTTCCGCAACTCGTGCGCGAGCAGGTGCAGGCCATCTCCAACCTCAAGATCGACAAGATCACGGTGTGGGACAGTGGGGCCGGTGGCGAAGGCAAGGGCAGCACGGCAAGTTTCCTCTCCGGACTCGCCGGGTCGGTGCCTCCGCTCCACGAAATCGCTAAGAACGTGGGCGTCGAATTGCCGGAGTATCTGGGGAAACTCAAGGATCGCGAGCCGGGCAGGACTTCCCGCGCGTCCGAGAATGATTCGCCCATCTGACGAAATTCCCGGACCGGGCACCGGTGAAGACTGAGACGTTTTTTCCGCAGCAGACACCGTGCCTCCGCTCCTCGTTCTCCACCTCGTCGTTCTCGCCTGGGCCTTCACCGCGATCCTCGGCAAGCTCATCAGCCTGTCGGCACTCGATATGGTCATCTGGCGGACAGCGATGGCCGCCGCCGGATTTTCCGTCCTCGCGCTGGTCCTGAGATCGCCCTTGCGGGTGGGAAAGAGAGACGCGGCAATTCTCTTTGGGACGGGTGCTCTCCTTGGGACGCACTGGGTTCTCTTTTTTCTCTCCGGCCGCCTCGCCACCGCTTCCGTTTCCCTTGCCGCTTTGCCGACGATGCTGATTTGGTGTTCGCTGCTCGAGCCACTCGTCAACCGCACGCGACGATGGAGTCGACTCGAGCTGCTTGTCGGACTCGTCATCGTCGGAGCGGTCTGGATGATCTATGCGGTGGAACCAAAACACTGGCCAGGCTTCACTGTGGGCATTCTTTCGGCATTGCTGGCATCTGTCTATGCCGTGCTCAACAAACAGATCGTGGGGCGGTTTCCCTTCGCGACTCTTTGCACCTGGCAATTGGGAGGAGCCTGCGTCGCATCCTGGATTCTCCTTCCCTTTGTGAGCGGTTCG
>CALDKL010000390.1 GCA_937898895.1 uncultured Verrucomicrobiae bacterium
GCGAATGGTCGTATCCCGCGTCTTTCCTCGCAGCTTTGCGGATTTCATCAAGCAACTGAAAATAGACGATGCCCGCGTCCTGGACCCGCTGCGTGTCATCAAAGGTTTTCGAGAAATTTCCCGAATACTCCGGATGGTGATAGGTAGCCTCTTCCGCAAACTTCACCGGATAGGTCCGCGCCAGACGGTGCATGCCCACCGCTTCGATTCGATAGATACGATCATTGTCGATCGCCTCGATAATCTCGGACTTCGGCACCACCGCTGTGTCGATCAGTCCGATCATGATCGCTCCCTTTCCGTCTTTCACCAGTCCTTCATAGAGCCGGTAGCGGTCGTCCACCCCGGCATAGACTTCGCTCAGGGCACGTTCCTTCACTTCCCCGGTGTCGAGACGATGCACACACATGTTCGGAAACACGGACCCCGTCTTTCCGTCGTGTCCCGCCAGCAGTCGCTCGAGATACTCGTCCTCGCCCCACCAGTCGTCATCCGTTACCGCGATGTAATATCTCCCGCGGATTCGCTCGATGCAATACCGCCAGTTTTTGTGAATGCCGATATTGGTGTGCTGCTCGTGCAGCCTCACGCGCGGCTCCCTCGCGGCCAATTCCCTCAGATAGTCCAGCTTTCCCTCTTCCTCGGAGGCGTTGTCGCTGATGACCAGCTCCCAGTCCTGGAAGGTCTGCGCCTGGATCCGGTCAATCGTTTTTCGGATCGTTCCGAGACGATTGCGCGTTGGCAGGATGATCGAAATCACGGGCTCGTTCATTCGGAGCGGTCACTGCTTGATGAGGATCCCCTGGCCCGTAGGAAGCGCGAGGATAGATGTGCCCATTCTCTCTGCAAAGGCATTGTGGGCGTCGTATTGGGTCTCGCAACTTTTCCACCCGTAATCATCAAGGACAACCACCGCGCCAATGGAGAGCTTGTCCCAGAAGTGCTCCAGGGCGGCCAGTTCAGCGGAGGCCACGTTCATGTCGATGCTGAGGTAGGCGACTTTCGAGATGCTGATACCCTCGAGAGTGTCCGGAACTCGTCCTCGGACGAGGTGAAAATTGGCGTAAGGAGCGAAGTTCGATTTCGCGGTTTCGTAGCAGTCCGGATAATAGGTCTCGTTGTCACGGATTCGGCTTTCGCGTTCCTCCGACGTCATCTGTTCCTCGGGAGTTCCGCAGAACGTATCGAAGAGGTGGAACTTCCTGCCGGTCTCGGAAAAGCGGTGGTACTCCGCGATGGCCAGCGAGTAGATCCCCGTATTCACTCCGCACTCGACAAAATCACCTTCGAGCTTCAGACCGTTCTCGGCTGCCCAGAGAATGACATGGACCCGCCACTCGACATGAAGCTCCTCCGGTTTCTCGCCAAAATGATGACCGGATCCGGCTCCTTTCGCGTAGGCTTTTTGGAATCGTTCCTCGTTCAGGAAAGAGAGGTTCTTCCCCCACACGGAGAGGCCATCCGCGTTGTAAGCGAGTTGCGAGAGCGGCACTGCACCCAAGTGCGAACTTTCCGCGAGCTTTCGTTCGAGCTGGGCAATTCGCTCCTTGAGTCGCTCCTTGTCGGCCTTCAATGCTGCAATCCGCTCTTTCGCGGTTTCCAGCTTTGCCGCCAGTTCCTTGCCTTTGCCGAACATCTTGGGAGGCTACTCACTTGATCCGCCGGAGGTAGCCCTTGATCCCCTCGGTGATCATGAGCTTGTTGTCGATCTCCTCGTCGATCTCGAAACGGTCGTCCTCGGAGAGAAACTGACGCATCGCGGTCATCGGATTGTCACCGACATCCCAGGGGCGGTTGTGGGAGTAATATCCCTTCGGGAACAGCTCGATGAAGGTGTCGGGCAACATCAGGTAGGAGCCGACCGTGACGAGGTCGGGATAAAGCTGTAGTTCGTTGTAGACGTGCTCGTGACTGTGCAGGGAATCGAGCACCACCATGACGCAACGTTTGCCCTCTGCCTTCGCCTTGACTTGTTCGAAGATCTCCGGTGCCGTCGAGCTGCCTTCAATCATCGTGATTCTCTTCATCATCGGATGAGCTTCAATTTCTTTCCGGTTGTGCGCCCGAATGTCGATGTCGATTCCGACCACTTCGCCCTCGATGCCCATCATTTCCATCATCGCTGCGGAAAAGATGATACTGCCACCGTGGGCGATTCCGGTCTCCACGATGAGATCCGGCTTGAGTCGCCACATCAGCTCCTGCTGGATGACCATGTCATTGGGATACTTGATGATCGGACGCCCCATCCAATTGAAATTGTAGGTGTACTTGTAGCGGTCGGCATGCAACATCCAGTCGATGGACTTGCGGCGGAGTTCTTCGTCGGCACCCATCTTTTCGATGTCGGCGGCTCGTTCGGCTTGGAATTGCTGGATTGGATCGTTCTGGCTCATTTGATTTGGGGGGATACATTCCCGACTTCGCGGAAGAAATCAATCAACTTGGAGATTTCCGAAGACATCTCCGCCTCGACCGATCCGCCAATGGGAGAGGGGGTTACTGAGGATTCTACCGAGAAGTGGTTCGCTTCTCTGGGTTCGTCCCCGAGAATCTCGAGTTCCGGGGCGGGGAGCCCGGCCGCTTCGAAGGCCGCCACAGTCCAACGTGCCGCATCGAGGATGCTGTGTGTCTCGCCGGTTGCGATGTTCCTGACGCTGCACCCGGTTCCGGAAGAGCGGATGACCGCATCGCACGCTTCCGCTACTTGGCGGAGAGATACGAAATCGCGGCGCTGAAGGCCAGAGGAACGCAGAGTGATCTTCCCGGAGGAAAGAGCTTCCCGGACAAAGCAGGTCGGGACGAGAGACCAGCGATCCACGGTGCGCGATACAGGACATCCGTAGATGTTTGCTGGCCGGAGGACGGTGGTTCTGAGATCGCCGTGGAAGCATTCCATCTCGCAGACCTGTTCTCCGAAAACGTGATTCAGTCCGTAGTCGTTCCGAGGGCTGGCGGGACTGTCTTCCCGGATGGTGCCGAGGAGTTCCATCCCGTAAACCTGGAGAGTCGAGAGAAAGATCACATGCCCGACCCCGGTTCGCCGGGCGAGAGAGAGAATGTTTTTCGTCCCCACCGAGGAGAGTTCGACACCGGCTCGAAAATCACGGGAAAGGATGTCGTTTGCCGTTGCGGCATGGAGGATCACATCCCAGGAGCCTTGGAATGAATCCGGAATGGACAAGACGTCGAGCGTGGCGGTCTCGACCCCCGGAAGGTCCGCAGCGAGGCGGTCGGCACCCGTTCGCGATGAAGCCGTGACTTCGTGGCCCACCGAGGAAAGGTGGTGCGCGGCAGAACTTCCGATGTATCCGGAGGCCCCCGTAATCAGGATTCTTGCCATGATCAGACGGTTGGCAATTCCACCGGAATCACCACCGGAATCAGGTCGTGGATGCCGGGCCAGGTCGCATCTTTGGCCGAAGTCACCGCATCCCGGATCGGCCATTCAATTCCGAGGGCGGGATCCTTCCAGAGCAAGCCTCCTTCTGCGGCAGGTGTATACGGATGATCGACCTTGTAGGCCACAATCGCGGGGGCTTCGAGAACACAAAATCCGTGCGCGAAGCCCCGAGGAACATACAGCGCGTTCTGCCGGATGGCGGAGAGTTCGACCGAGACGTGTTTGCCGAAGGTCGGGGACCCCTTCCGCACATCGACGATTACATCGAGAACTCGTCCCGCGAGCACGCGCACCAGCTTTGTTTCGGCGTGTTCCCCAGTCTGAAAATGCAGTCCCCGCACGATACCCACTTCGCCAGAGAGAGACTGGTTCTCTTGAACCCATCGGGTCGAAAGGCCATGGTCCGCAAACAACGCTTCATCATAGGTACGCATGAAATATCCTCGCTCGTCCCCGCGAGGGGCAAGCGTGATCTCCCATGTGCCGGGAATGGAGAGGGGCTCGAATTTCATTGCAGCCAAGTGACTCCCGCCGCCCTGGCGTCGCGGGTGTAGTCTGCGATTTGAGCAAGTGTCAGTTGCAACATCGCACAATTTTTCAGACCTTCCTCGTGCCGGGCGCGGTACCATTCCGCCGTCTTCCTGACAGTGTGTCGGAAGTCCCACACCGGCTTCCATCCCAGATCGCGTTTCGCTGCCGAAGGATCGAGGCTGAGCCGGGCGGCCTCCGCGTAAGGAGGCGCGGGAGACTTCTCAAAACGGAACGCATCCGGCCAGGCCTCGAGCCAGGCGTCGACGAGATCCTGAACGCTGCGAACTGCCTCGGGCTCAGGGCCGAAATTGAAGTTGAGGAGGTTCTTGCGGTCACCTTCCGCGAGGAGTTTCGCGCCCAAGGCCAGATACCCGCTCACCGACTCGAGCACATGCTGCCAGGGCCGGGTTGCGGCGGGGTTTCGCAAGGTCAGGGATCCTTTCGCGAGATGTGCGCGGACCGCATCCGGGACGATCCGGTCTTCGGCATAATCTCCGCCCCCGATGACATTGCCGGCGCGTCCCGTTGCAATCGGACCGAGACCTCCTTCTTTGGAAAAGAAGGAGGCATGCCACGAGGCGGTGACCAACTCGGCAGCGGCTTTGCTCATCGAATAGACGTCTTCTCCGCCGAGCGGGTCCGTTTCGATGAAGGCACGGCCCGTGTTTTCGTTTCGGTAACACTTGTCACTGGTGATCACGACGACGGCGGTGGGCGAGTGCTCCTCGCGGATCGCCTCGAGAAGCATCGCGGTGCCGAGGGCGTTCGTTGTGAACGTGCCGAGCGGGTCACGGTAACTCACTCCCACGATGGGTTGAGCTGCGAGATGGAAGATCAAATCGGGTTGCACCGCCCTCACCGCTTCCCGGAGACCGCCCGGTTCCCGGATGTCGCGCTCCCACGAGACTTCAAATCCTTCCGGCGGAAGGATTTCGAACAATCCCGGAGGTTGCAGCGCGGGCAGGGCGTAGCCCCATACGGTGGCTCCGAGTTCCTTGAGCCACAAGGCGAGCCATCCCCCCTTAAATCCGGTGTGTCCGGTCAGAAGGATGCGTTTTCCCGAAAAAATGCGGTGGTTTGCAGACATGGCTGGATATCGTAGCGATCCTCTTCACCAACTCTTCCAGGGAGCCTGCCCGGAATCCCACAACTCTTCCAGATACTGTTTGTCGCGCAGGGTGTCCATGGGACGCCAGAATCCCGAATGACGGAAGGCGCTGAGCTGTCCGCTCGCGGCCAGACCCTCGAGAGGGGCGCGTTCCCAGGAAGTCTCGTCGGCTTCGATGAGATCGATCACCGAGGGCTCGAGGACAAAAAACCCCCCGTTGATCCAGGCATTGTCTCCGTCGGGCTTTTCGCGAAAACGACCCACGGAGTGATCCGAACCGATTTCGAGGGCCCCGTATCGTCCCGGAGGTTGCACCGCCGTGAGAGTGGCCTTCCGTCCCATCGCGCGGTGATGCGCGATCAGCTCAGTCAGATCCACATCGGCGACACCGTCGCCGTAGGTGAAGCAGAAGGTGCCCGAGTCTCGGAGGAGATGACCGACCCGGCGCAGGCGTCCGCCGGTATTGGTCTCTTCACCGGTGTCGATGACCGTCACTTTCCAGGGTTCGGACCGCTTCTCGATCACCTCCATCGAGTTTTCCTTGAGGTCGAAAGTGACGTCGGAGGTATGGAGGAAGTAGTTTGCAAAGAATTCTTTGATGACATAGCCCTTGTAGCCAGCGCAGATGATGAATTCGTTGATGCCGTGCGCGGAGTAGATCTTGAGAATATGCCAGAGAATCGGTTTGCCGCCGATCTCCACCATGGGCTTGGGGCGCAGATGGGTCTCTTCGCTGAGCCGGGTTCCAAGTCCGCCTGCCAGAATGACTGCTTTCATGGTTTTGTTAGAGAAAAGAAATTGGGGTGAGTTCCGTACGGCGGGGTTTCAACGTGCGTAACCGCACTTGGCGAGGAGCGTTCCGAACCGTTCCTCGATGACTGCCTCCACAGCCGGGTCAGCGTAGTTTTTCCAGTCCCCGGGGGCACCCTGGCGACCGTGTGATTTGATGTCCTTTTGCCCGAGAGCACGACCGAATTTTTTCTCGAAGGAGTTGTCGGCGATCGCCTTTTTTAGGGCCACCGGGTCGTATTCAAAGCCGATCCCGTCGAAGAAACCCATCAGGAGGCCTTCGGCATCGGAGAGCAACTCTTCGTATTTCAGCACCGGCTTGCCGGAATCGAGCCAGCTTTCCTGGACTCGCATAAAGGCTGCTGATCGGGTGCGGAAGGTGTGTGCGATGCCTTCGGAATCGCTCATCCCCTCGACTTCCTGGCGAAACTTGGCAATGTGGGGGAATCCCTTGTCCGTGTGAGAGTATCTCATCGAAAAGTAGAGGGAAACCAGCGTGTCGCGGATGTCTCGCACGACAAAGAAACAGGGACCGCTGTCGCTGCCCTCGAGGGCGGAGAAATCCGTGTAACTGAGGAACATGGCCGGGTAGATTTTGCCCGGTTCGAACTGGTAGTTCTCAGTCCTGCCTCCGACGCGTTTGGCAACCCGGCGGGAGCCAAAGGCCGCGACAAAGACATTGTAGAGCCAGGTCGAACCCGCCTTGGCATGCGTGACGTGAAAAAGCGTTTGTTTTGCCATGAGAATGGGAGTCAGGATTCCGGGCGGAGGACGCGCCGGAGTTTGCGGCAGACACGACGCCAGTGCAAGCTCGTCCATGTGGAAAGACTCTGGGGGGTCTGTCGCTCGAGACGGAGCGCATGCTCGGCGGCTCCAAGCCGTGAAGCCAGCTCCGCCGCCTCAGCGGAAAGTCGTTTCAGGAGCGTTTCACGTTCGAGAAGGATCCGGTCAGTGTCCTGAAAATGACGGGCAGTCCGGGATCGTGTTTGCTTCGCGCGGTCGGTTGCCGTGCTGGCGGATTCAGGGCTGGCAAATTCATACCCGTGATCCACCATCCAATCGCCCGCAATTTGCTCGATTCTCGCTACCTGTTCTTCGCTCAGCACCTCGCGCCAACCGCCGATTGCGGCTCGGTCGATGTGGTTGCGGTGGAGCAGGGTTTCGGGATCGACGGAGAAGCCCTGCCTCTCGGTGTGGTCCGCGTGTTTCATTCGCTCTTTCTGGCGCTCGACAGAGTGGGCCGCAGCGAGTTCGCTGAGGCGTCCTTCGTCCGGCGGGATGCCCACAAACTCCATCATTCCCCGGATCCAGGCGGCCATGTCTCCCATCAGAAACTCAAAGGAGGCAGAGGAAACTGCCGGACACGAGGTCCACAAGCAACATTCTCCAATGGCCTGATCGAGAAGACGGCCCGAGATGAACTCGTCGAGGGGGATCCCGAAATTTCGGCTCCCAGAAACCACCACGTCACGAATGTCACGGTAGGTGTAGAAGGCACACGCGGTTCCCTTTTCGAGGCGATCACGGATTCCCTTCGTGCAGACGTGGGATTTCACAACACAGGGAAACAAAGTCTCTGGAGCGGATTCCCGTTCTTCGAGATGGCGGTCGATTTCGGAGGCCTCGAAAAAGCCGAGGGCCGTGCCTCCCAGTTCGGTTTCGACCAGGCTCTTCGCAATCTGATATTGCAGGGTCGATCCGGATCGGATCATGCCCCCCACGAAGACCCATTTGACGTGCTGAGAAATCATTCCCAATCCGTATCGTCGTCCGCGCCCTCCTGCGTCGCTGCCGGACGTCCGCCGCCTGTATTGCGAAGTTTGGAGAATCCATCCCGGCCCGAGAGGATCATCAGGAACGCGAAGAGCGGCCTGCGGCGGCGCAGGATCTCGGTCCACTGCTTGAGAAGCAGTTTTCCTTGCGTCGCAAAGAGGCGAACCGCGATGACGAAGAGGATCAGGTGGATCGGGTCGTGCGAGCGCAGACCGGTGAACGCTACTAGCAGAAAACAGGCCGTCACGACCACGGCCGAGATTCCTGCGGAAAACGCGGAAATTCGAGTTTCGTTGCGCTTCTGGAAATACTTCTTGTCCTCTTGGGAAACATCCGACCCATTGAATTCGTAAGCGAGGAGAGCGTCTTCATCGGAAGTGCCCTGAAGCATCGCCTTCACCGAGCGCGTTCTCTCCACCGATGACTCTCGTGCGTTGGAGGTGGGGATTGCTTTCGATCCTCGGACCTTGAGCCGGAAGACGACGAGCAGAACGATTCCGATCAGAGTCATGAGAACCCCGGCGATCGGAAGGAAGACCGTGATGGCCGTGAGAATGAGCGTGACGAAGAGCAGTCCCGAAGCCAGCTCAACGGTCGCGATGAGACCAGGGCCGACTCCTTTGGACAGCTCCTTTTCCACAGCGATGTTGAACTTCGGTCGAACCTCCCCTCCGCTCCCGTTCCCCAAGCGGAGCAATTCGCGACCGAGGACGCGCCTCACCGCTCGCCGAAGGTCGCGGTTGATCTCGAGGAAGGTTCTTTGCTGAGCGAACTGCAGAACCGCCGCCAGGGACAACAAGGCGAACATGACCAGTCCGTAGATCCAGACTTCCGGGGACGCGGATTCCTGTCGATTTACCGCGACAAATCCCTTCATCGTCGCGGCGAATCCGGCAAGCAGGGCAAATCGGCTCAGTGCCGGGAGGACCAGATAGACCACAATCCGTGCTCTCTCGAGTCCTTCGAGCACTCCCCAGAACGAGGGGATGCCACGCCCCAACTGCCAACCGGAAAGTGAAGGAAACAGGGAACGTTTTCTCACGAAATTGGGCCTTTCTCAGTCTGCTCAGCGCGACGACTCCCGCACCAGGAAATCCTCGTATGCGACGCGAAGCCCTTCGGCGAGTCCGGTGGTGGGACTCCATCCGAGATCGTTGATCAGGGTCGAATCCATCAGCTTGCGCGGCGTGCCATCGGGCTTGGTCGGGTCGTTCCGGATTTCGCCGGTGAAACCCACCGCGCGCGCCACCGCATCAGCCAGTTCGCGGATCGTCACATCGCTGCCCGCTCCCACGTTCACGAGTGAGGGCGGGTCGTCGAGGGAGAGCAGGTGCAGACACGCTTCCGCGAGATCGTCGGCGAAGAGGAATTCGCGGCGCGGCGTGCCACTGCCCCAGATCGTGACCGACGCCGCACCCGAGGTTTTGGCTTCGTGAAACCGACGGATGAGGGCGGGAATGACGTGTGAGTTCTCGGGATGGTAGTTGTCCCCGAGACCGTAGAGATTGCATGGCATCGCCGAATGAAAGAGGCGGCCATGCTGGCGACGATAAAACTCGCAGAGCTTCAGCCCGGCGATCTTTGCGATGGCGTAGGCCTCGTTGGTCGGCTCGAGCGCCCCCGTGAGGAGCGAGTCCTCGCGGATGGGTTGTGTGGCGAATTTGGGATAAATGCAGGAACTCCCGAGGAAGAGAACCCGTCGGGTGGCCGACTCATGCGCAGCCTGTATCAGGTTGGCAGCGATCAGGAGATTGTCGTAGAGGAAGTCGGCCGGATAGGTGTTGTTGGCATGGATTCCGCCCACCCTTGCCGCAGCGATGAGCATCACATCGGGTTGGTTTGCGGCCACAAATTCCCGCGTTGCCACCTGATCGCGGAGATCGAGTTCGGCACTGGTGGCGGTGAGCAGGGTTTCGCATCCGGCCCTTTGCAAGGCACGGGTCAGGGCACTACCCACCATGCCGCGGTGGCCGGCGACGTAGTACTTCAGACGGGGGTCGAGCGGAGTCTTTTTCATTCGGAATCTCAGGGCCGGAGCCAGCGGAGGATCATC
>CALDKL010000391.1 GCA_937898895.1 uncultured Verrucomicrobiae bacterium
ACACAAACCGTTTTCTCTTCATCGACTGATCTCTTTGTTCCTCCCTTTGGTTCCATGACACCACTTTCCCGTCGTTTCTTCCTCCACCGCGCCGGTATGGGCATGGGGGCTCTCGGCCTTGGCCCGCTCCTTTCGGAGATCCATGCCGCCGGAAACCGTTCCCTCAATCCTCTCTCCCCTGGAAAGACCCATTTCCCCGCCCGGGCGAAGCGCGTCATCCACATCTTTGCAAACGGAGGGCCCTCGCAGGTGGACTCCTTCGATTACAAACCGACCCTTGCAAAATATGACGGAAAGGAAATGCCCGGTGAATTGCTCCGCACCGAGCGCAAGACCGGCGCACTCATGAAGTCGCCTTTCCGTTTCAGGCAGCATGGAGAAAGCGGCATCTGGGCGAGCGACTTGTTTCCGAGAGTCTCGGAAATGGTCGATGAACTCTGCATCATCAACTCGATGTATGCCAATGTTCCGAATCACGAACCCTCGCTCATGCTCATGAACACCGGGGCGGAGCGGGTCAACCTCGTCCGTCCCAGCGTCGGTAGCTGGGTCACCTACGGGCTCGGTACCGAGAACGAGAACTTGCCGGGCTTTGTCTCTCTCTGTCCCGGGGGCGTGCCCATCGTCGAAACGCAGAACTGGCGTTCCGCCTTCCTCCCGGGCGCTTACCAGGGTACCCACATTGACACCAAAAACACCCAGATCGCGAAGCTCATTCCCGACATCCGCAATCCGCGTATGACGATGGACTTGCAGCGTCGCCAGCTCGACCTGATCCAGGAGATGAATCACCGGGACGTAGCCAAATCCGGCTTCGATCCGGATGCGGAGGCACGGATTCAATCCCTCGAGTTGGCCTACAAGATGCAGATGGAGGCAACCGATGCCTTCAATGTCGAACGGGAGCCGCTCCATCTCCGTGAACTCTACGGTGACACCCTTCACGGACGCCAGATGCTCATTGCCAGACGTCTCATCGAACGGGGTGTTCGATTCGTGCAGGTCTGGCACGGAGCCGGACAACCGTGGGACAGCCACTCGGAGATTGCCAAAGCCCATGGTCGCCTCGGCGAGGAAGCGGATCGCCCCATCGCGGCACTTCTCTCGGACCTGAAGCAACGCGGGCTGCTCGAGGACACCCTTGTCATCTGGGGCGGAGAATTCGGACGCACCCCTACGGTCGAACTGCCCACGCCCGGGGCAAACGATGCCAATACCAAGCTTGGACGCGACCACAACCATCACGGCTTCACCATGTGGATGGCCGGCGGTGGCGTGAAGCGCGGGTTTCAGTTCGGCAAGACGGATGAATTCGGGTTCAAGGCTGTGGAAAACCCCATGCATGCGCATGACCTCCACGCCACCATCCTTCACCTCCTTGGGTTTGATCACGAGAAGCTCACCTACCGCTACGCCGGTCGCGATTTTCGCCTAACCGACATTCATGGACAGGTCTTCCAAGATTTGATCTCGTGACCGGTCATGGTGACCCTCACAAATCTGCAGAGAGTTCCGTTTTCCTAACAGGATCCCATTCTCGACTCGGCAACGACATCGGTCGTTCCGTCAGTCGCGGAATGGATCGAAGCAACTGGGAATGGATCCTGGCAATCCTTGCTTGGTTGGCTACTTCCCGATCACATCCCTCTGCAAATCGCGCAGAACGTGCAATTCTCCCCAGTCGGCACCGCGCATACGGCGTGCGCCGGTGGTTCGCTTATTGCCGAAGCAGTTTCGTCGACTTTGCTCGCGCTCGAAAACTGCATTCACAAACCCCGCCGTTCCCAACACTGCTCCATCGCAGAAATAGCGCACCCGGTGACGAAGCACCTCCCGCAGCGACAGCTTGCCCTCTTGCCTGACCACAGTTTCGACCTCCGCTTCTTTCATCCCGCGTCGTCCGCTTGAGGAACTGCGATCAGCGTCCCCCGTGATATGTGTCCCGTGCAGATAAAGAAACATTCGGTAGCGCGCAGCGGTGCGACGCCTGTCCGTTGGGAAAGAGGCATCATCAAGGGCCTCTCCGAGCATGAGCCCCAGCCCATCCCGCGCTCTCAGTGCGCGACGACCACCTCCGACAGCCTCGCCATAGCCGCTCCATCGGTATTCCTCCGGATTGGCGACGAGTCCTGCCCGCACCGGATTGAGGTCGATGTAGGCCGAGATCGTGAGCAGGGCCCGTTCGTGATCCTCTACCAGAACGCTCTTGTAGCGCCCTTCCCAGAGAGTTCCGGTGCGTTCGAGACGTTTGTTCATGTAGATGGAAATGCGTTGTTTGAGTTCTTTCAGAAAGACTCCTAGATTTCCGCGGCGGCGTTCGTAGCGATCCAGAATTTCCTTATGCCAGGCGGCGTTTCCGGATTTGCGGGCTGCTTTCAGTTCCTGTTTCACGCCTTCGACCGTGTCGCCATCGTAGAGCAGGGGCAACACTGCAAGCAGGGAGTCCTCATTGAGCGGAGCAAGCGTTTTCCGATCTGGCACTTCCAGGAGAAGGTGAAAGTGATTTGACATCAGGCAGTAAGTCACCACCCGCACTCCGGTGAAGGCTTCCTGATTGCGGAGGATCTTGCGAATCACCTCCTTTTCCCGATCACCGAAAACCTTGCGTCGATCCACGACGCGAGACATGACATGATAGAAAGATCGTCCGGTTCCGAGGAGTCTGGATGTTCTCATGAAAAGAAGAAGATTTCGCAGATTGAGTAGAATGACAGTTTGAGCAAGCAGGATAGGACGCAAGTCTGGTGATCGGATATCACAGACAAAATTATAATGGGCCTGTCCCACTGTCTACTGTTTTTATTGAATCAAATTGCCGACGATGCGTCTATCAGTTAACGTAGTGCGCCTGCGAAAGTGTATGGCGGACATCCTGAACCACATCAAACCGCCATCCGACCGTGTTCACCCCCGACCCTCAGCTCTCCGAGCATGCAGACGCCATCGAGAAGGCCGTCGCCCGCGCTGCAGCCTCTGTCACGCCCGATGATTTTCGAATCCTCATTGGCGATCCCGGACAGACCACCCTGCGCATGGTCATGGAGAGTCTCGCCGCCGATTCCATCTCGGTCTGGATCGCCGATCTCGCCGACCAGAACCTCATCGTGACTCACTCGGAGCCGAATCCCGACTTCGTCGGATGGACCCAACCGCTCTCTGAAGGACTGACGAGCCTCGCCTATGCCTCCGAACAATCGCTCTGCGAAAACCAGGTTTATCTCAATGCAAAACATTCCAAGCGCGTCGACGAAGCCCTCCATCAGGTCACCACAGCTCTGATCGCAACACCCTTCTATTTTGGTGGAAAAGTCCAGGGAGTCATCAGCTGTGTGCAACTGAAAGAAAACGCAGAAGTCCCCGATCCACCCGGCTTCACCGCCAGGGGACTCAATCGGGTCCGCCGTCTTTCGACGGTGCTGGAACGTCTCGTCAACTTTCGCCTTCTCACCCAGATCCTCGACCTCGAGCTCTGATGGCCGCATCCCGCAAAGATTCCTCCGGATGTCCAGGCTGGCCCGGCCTCGATGAAGTCATCGCGGCAGCACAAAACGGCACGGGGGAAGGCGTACGAGTCGCCGTGATCGACTCAGGGATCGAATCAGACCATCCCCGCCTCGCCAATCTCCATCTCTGCGACTCGGTAGGATTCGAGGAGGAAGACGGCACCGTTCGAGTCGTCGAGGGCGGCGGACACGATGCGTATGGTCATGGCACCGCCGTTGCCGGCATTCTCCATGAGGTTGCCCCTCTCGCCGAAATTGGGAGCTTCCGCGTCATCGATGCCCGGAGTGCCTCCCGCACCCATCTGATCTGCGCCGGGGTGAATGAGGCGCTGCGGCGCGGCTACCGCGTGCTCAACTGCAGTTTCGGCTGCCGCGGTCTCGCCAGGTTCATTCTCCCACACAAAGAATGGGCGGACGAGGCCTGGCTCCGCGGGGCGCATGTCGTCGCCGCGTGCAGCAATCTCGACAGCCGCGAGACGGAGTGGCCCTCCCATTTTGCTTCGGTCATCGGCGTCGATCTTGCCGAGACCGAATCAGACGCTCTTTTCTATCGGCCCGACCATCTTGTCGGATACTCCGCCCGTGGTGAAAACGTCGAAGTTGCCTGGGTCGGCGGCGGCGTTCAATACCAAACCGGCACCAGTTTCGCCGCCCCCCGCGTCGCCGGGTTGATCGCGCGGATCCTTTCGGTGTTTCCTGCGATTCGACCACCGATGATGCACCAGGTTCTCGCCTCGATTGCGGAACCCTGGCACCCCGGCCTCAGTTCGGACTGGTAACCGACAGGTCTCTTCCGTTATTCTCCTGAAACTCTATCACGATAACCACTACCCGCCCTCTGAAACGCTCATGAAAACAACCGCTTCCTTCCTGGGTCCCGTCAACCAACTTCCCGCCGAGGGATCCGACTTCAAACCAACCGGAAATTCCGAGGTCGAAGCCTGTGCCTCAATGTTCTCCGACTCGCAGATCTGGTTCGATGTGTCCGTAGATGGGGTCACCCTCGTCGCGAACCCCCACGAAAGCGAAATCTTCCAGCTTTTCACCCTGGAAGTGAACGAAAATGAAACAGACGTCACTCCGGCCTGGGCGGACCGGGCCTATGAAGTCTCCCTTCAGGGGCTTTTCCCTGACAAAACATCCTTCGAGACTCTCTCCGATGCTTCCGAACCCGAAGATTTCGTGCGTCGTTTTCTCGAGGTGATTTCCTCTTCCCTGAAACACTCGGAACTCGAATCGAAGGGCACGACCCTGCCCTTGATCCGATGGCAGGCCGGCGATGACGGAAATTCGGCGAAAGTACAGCTCCTCGGGCTTCTCCTCGCAGACGAGGAGCAGTTTCAGGAATTCTGCCGCAGCAACTCAGGTGAGTTCGGGTTCATCTTTGAAGATACCGAAGTGCAGGCGCACGGGGCACGCGAGGTCTTCACCGCTCTCGCCCTCCTCGGAATCACCCTCGGCGCGACGAGCAAAGCCGATGCGGGAATCTTCAAGAACAATTCGAAGAACAAGGAGATGCGCATCCAACAGGTCTCGTATCAGAATTCGGTGAGGAAGGCACCCGCCCCGGTCCAGGCCCAGAAATCGGGATGGATGGACGTACACCAGGACGCATATGTCAATCAAGCCCTTCTCGACGCCGGAAAAGCGGGAGCGCAGAAAAAGATCGTGGTCGACGTCTCGAAACAGCGCGCCTACCTCCTCGTCGACGGACAAGTCGCAATCGACACAGCCGTTTCCACCGCGCGCTCCGGAAAATATACCCCGCGCGGCGAATTCAAGATCACGGAACGGGTCAAATCGGGAAAGACCTCGACGATTTACGGTTGTTCCCTTCCCTACTGGCAACGCCTTGGCGACAGCGCCGTCGGCATGCACATCGGCGATCTCCCGGGCTACCCGGCCTCCGCAGGGTGCATTCGCCTGCCCTACTCGGTGGCTCCCATCCTCTTCGAAAACACTGCAAACGGTGTAACCGTGCAGGTGGTTGATTCGTGGAGCGGACCCGCTCCGCAGGCAGGCCAGAATCTGATCGTCGCTCAGGTGATCACACAGCCCACCAACGGGTAAGGCCCCCTCATCTCGGGAGGCCGATGAAGGACGTTGACTCCGTGCCTCCTGGAAGGTTCGGAGTTCCTTCGTCGCCAGACGGCGAAGCGACCGGGGACGATGGCGAAAGCCGTGGCATCAGACGGCAGTCATTTGCCCCCGTGTCAACCATGACAGGGAAAAACACGGCAAAACGCAGGGCGATTCCCAGGATCATGCCCGTCTGAAGGATCGCCCTTCGGTTCATTCGCTCCGCTCCTCTGTCTTGTGAAAAACCACTCCAGCCCCCTCTTTCCGATCGGATCGTTTGCCACACTCTCAGAACGAGTGTTGCGAAAAACTTCAAAAGTTTTTCTTCAGGCCATCCTCGTTTCACCGGGAGAACCCCTTCTACCGAACCGTCGGCCAACCCACTCAGCGCCACTCGCCAGCCCACCTCCAGATGGAGCGGAAGGTGCGGGCCACGATGGTTGCTGGTCCCACCTCTCTGGGACCCACGAGCAATCCGGCCTTTGGGACCTCCGGTGGAGGACCGGGCCGGACCGAGAGTCGACTCGCCTGGAGACCACCACGATACTGGGCTACGGTCTCGTTGGCCCACAACCCGGATTCGGCGCGAAACAAGGACAATCTCGAGACCCGGAGACAAACTTGCGTCACTGTCAGGGTCTCGCGCGATTCGTTCCGGATCAGAATCGGTGCCTGCACCTCCGAACTCTCGAGGTCGGCGAGGGCAAAACGCAGAGCCGGCTCGGGCAAGAGATAGCACAACTGGGTCCCCGGACCTTCGCCAAAGTGAACCTGGGGCATCGACTCGCTGGGGAACTCGGCGAGCAACTCATCGTCGCGGTCGCTGAGCCGGACCTGCACGGAGACCGGAATGCGGAGGAAGACGCGGGATTCTCCTCCGGGAGCAATCTCGAAGGGTTCGCCCGGTTTCGCGAGCACCGGCAATTCCGGAAGGGCAGGCAAAACCTTGACGCCCCGAGCCCCGGTACACACCGCCCAACTGGTCCAGGCAACGGGCTGGTCGGGCGAATCTCCGGCCTCCTCGTCGCTGAGCCGCTTCGAGGCGAGACACACCTCGTTTTCACCGCGACTGAGTTCGAAGAGGAGGTGCCCGCAGCGAAGGCGTGATCGTGCCGGAGATCCCAATCCGCGGATCCCCCAATTGATCGTTTCCCTCTTCGCCAACATGGTGCCATTGTTCCACACAACCGGGGGCGAGGCAAAGGGCGGCATCAGGTATCGCCTTTTCAGGCCATCCGGATCGGTCGACGGGTCTTCGATCCCCATGAAGAAACTCCTCCTTATCCTCGCTGCGGTGGCCGTTCTCGGGCTCCTTGCGGTATTTGTCGGGGCCAAGATCCTTGGACCGAAGCTGATCTCGGTCGCCGCGCCGAGCGGGACTCCGATCGGAGAATTCGACACGCCCAAGCCCGAGACCTCGCTGCTCGGTCTCCACATCGCCTTGCCGATGACCCTGCTCGACGAGCTTGCCAATGCCGAGGTTCCGGAAACATTTCAGGGGGAAGAGCAGAACAATTTCCACAAGCGCATCTCCCATGGTGCCTACAGCTGGGACGTGAAACGCGGGCCAATCCGCTTCCGGAATACGGGATCGAATCTGACCTTCACCCTTCCCTTCGAAGGCAAAGCCAAGCTGCAGGGGGAACTCGACGCGGCCATCGTGAACATCCCGCTCAACGGCAGCGCCGATCTCGGCGGCAACGCAGGCGGCACTCTCGCCCCGGTCGTCCTTCCGGACTGGGGCGTGGAAGCGAACCTCACGCCCGATCTGCAATTGAACAAGGCGGTCCTTCAGCTCGGGCAACTCGGTCGGATCGACATCGGTGATTTCCTCGGCGGCAGTCTCGGTCAATATCTGCAAAAAGAGGCTCGCAAGATCACTCCCTCCCTTCGCAAGCGGCTCAATCTGCGACGCGAGGTGCTCAAGCTGTGGAACGAAGCCCATCTCGTCGCGCAGGTCTCGAAAGATCCCGCTCTTTGGGCCAAGGTGACTCCACAACGCCTTCTCCTCGGCCCGATCGATTATTCACAGGCGGAGCAAGTCGGCATTTCCGTGGCGATTGAATCGCAAACCTTTCTGGTGAATCGCACGCCCGAAGCGTCGCCGCGATCCCCACTTCCCGAGATGACGCCACTCACGGGGGATGCCGGGACGGACCTGCGCCTGCCGCTGATCATCGGAATCGCAGAACTGAACGAAGTCATCGCGAAGGAAGATTTTCAGATCCACACCGGCATCGGCACGAAGGTGCGCGTCCACGGCCTCGAGGCGGAAGTCGGGCAGGGTGGTTATCTCAATCTGAAGTTGAATCTCGCGGCCGACCACTCCCGCCTCGGGCGCGGTGTCGCCGGGACGATCTGGGTGCGCGGTCGCCCCGTCATCGACTTCGAGCGACAGACTCTCGGATTCACCGGAATCGAAATGACCGTGGAAACGCGGGATCAGCTCACCAGCGCAGCCGCCTGGCTGCTCGAAGAACTCCTCGTGAAGGGACTCGAGGCCCAGCTCCGCATCGACCTCAATGACTACCAGTCCGAGTTGGACGAAGAGGTGCAGAAGGCCATCGCCGAGGCAGACTTGCCTGAAGGGATGGAGGTGTCCCTGCAAAACCTGGAGGCACGACTCATCGACATTTATACGATCACCCGTCATGCCGAGGGCGGCGAGCCGGATCCGGGCCTCGTGCTCGTCATTCGTGCGACCGGAGACATCCGCACGCGGGTGAGCCGCCTCGATTGGAAAGAAGAGAAGGCCCCATGAATCGGTTTCCCAGTGCCCTCCTCTTCGCAATCATGCCATCCTGGGTGATCTGTCAGGACTCCACCCCGCTTCCCGGCACCGCCCCGCTCACCTGGACGGATGAGGACCCCTCCCTCCACATCATGGACGGGGCGCACGACTTCGTGGAGCACGAGATCGCCGCAGCGGCAAAGAACCTCCCGAGCTTCCCGCTCGCGGAGGCCGAGAGAACTCGATTCATCGCCGCCTCGCGGGCAGCACTGGCGGGGAAACTCGGAGTGGTCGACGCGCGCCTCGATCCCTCACTCGAGTTTGTTTCATCCAACCCTGTCTCCTTTGAGGGTGAACCGGGTTCATCCCTCGTCGCGGAAGGCCCCGGCTTCCGTGTTTACCAGGTGCGATGGGCCGTGCTGCCGGGCTACACCGCCGAAGGTCTCTATGTGAATCCCGTTGCCAAACGTGAGGAGATTTCTCCGCCGCCCCTGATGATCTTCGTGCCCGACGCGGATGAGACACCCGAGGAGACCCTCGGCCTCTCCCCCCGTCTCGAGCCCAAAGAACAGATCGCCCTGCGATTTGCCCTCGCCGGATTCCGCATCCTCATCCCCGCGACAGTGAATCGATCTCTCTTTGAAGGAATGTCAGGAAAAGACGAGTCGCTGCGAAAGACCAGCCAAGGCCATCGCGAATGGATCTACCGCCAGGCCTTTCAGATGGGACGCCATCCTCTCGGATACGAAGTGCAGACCGTGCTCGCCGCGGCCGATTGGTTCGAGCGCGCCTTCCCCGCTGCCGAGGTCACGGTCGCAGGCTATGGCGAGGGGGGGCGAGCTGCCTTCTACGCCGCCGCCCTCGATCCTCGGATCGATCACGCATTTGTGAGCGGGGCCTTTGCCCCACGCGACCACGCCTGGTCCGAACCAATCCACCGCAATCTCTTTGGTCTGCTCCCCGACCACGGAGACGCCTCTGTCGCCGCCCTCATCGCCCCGCGCGTTCTTCTCGTCGAACACACCCCCTTTCCCGAGGTGAAGGATCAGAAAGGCGACCTCACCACCCCTCCCTTTTCCGAAGTGGAGCGCGAGTGGAACCGCATCGCCTCGGCCATGAATGCCCTCTCCCTGCCGCCGACCTTTTTCCTGAACGAAGCCCACGACGGCGCGAGGGGCGACTATCCATCGGTCGCCGGATTTCTTCAGGCAATCGGACGCGATCCCGACATCGACCGCATTGCGCCGCTCGCCCTTCTCGTCGATGGACGCACCGGATTCGATCCTGCCGTGCGGCATCGGAGAATCTTCGAAGGGATGCAATCGCACGTGCTGTCCCTCGTCG
>CALDKL010000392.1 GCA_937898895.1 uncultured Verrucomicrobiae bacterium
GGACGGCGAGACCGCACGACCGCTCGAAGTTGTGGTGAAATAGAACCGATCAAGCCAGCTTGGTTGCTAGCCTGGATTTCTCGCCGGGCTGTATGAGAACATATTGTCCAAGGAAAATCCGGACCGGAACGAAGCGGGGACGGGCCGCAGTCAGTCGCAGCAGAAGGGGTATGAGAAAGGCCTAGCACTCACAAGCCTCGTGTACCAGGGGATCGTTCTGGCGGAGGAACTCACCATCGTTTCGGGAAGGATGAGGAGGAAGAGGACGCTTCCCTCGCGACGGTCCGCAATTCCGTGTTTTTGAGTCGTCTCTTCTCACTTGATGTACCGTCAGCGGGGGCGCACGCTGGTCCTGCGGGCAACGGGCGTTCCGTTGCCTGGTACAAAGTCGAGCTGAATCCATTCAACAGGGGAGGGCCGGATGAAGGACAAGATCGTGTGCCGTCAATCGCGTTGCGCTGCCAAATGGCCTTCGTTGAGTGCGGTGTGGCTATCGCTCGTGGTTGCGTTTGTCTCGTGGGGGCAAGACGCAGCGCCGCCCCCTGGCAAGGCACTTCGCGTCGGCTTTGTCGGCGTCGGGGGGAGGGGAACCAGTCTGCTCCAGAATGCTCTCGAAGGGATACCCAATCTGGTCATTCCCGCCGTGTGCGATATGAATCCCGTTGCTGCCAAGCGAGCCGCCGACATCATCAGAGAGAAGGGATTGCCGGATCCTGTGCTCTACACCGACGGCGAGATGGACTGGCAGAACATGTTCGAGCGCGAGAAACTGGATACGGTCATTATCGCCACTTTCTGGCAGTGGCACACTCCCATGGCAGTCGGCGCGATGAAACATGGCATCATCCCCGGCGTGGAGGTTCCGTGCGCCCTGTCCGTCGAGGAATGCTGGGAGTTGGTAGACACCAGCGAGCAGACCGGAGTCCCGTGCATGATGCTGGAGAACTGGTCGTTCCGTTCCGACAACCTTGCTTTGCTGAACATGGTGCGCCAGGGCGTCTTTGGTCAGGTTGTGCATGCGCACTGTGCCCACAGCCACGACTGCATTGATCATTGGTTCTTCGACAGGGAGACGGGCGCGGATCGCTGGCCGGCCGAGTTTCTCCTCAAATACAACAGGGATCAGTATCCGACGCACAGTCTCGGGCCTGTCCTGAGCTGGTGTGACATCAATTGCGGTGACCGTTTCACCAGCATCACCTCGGTGGCTACGGGCAGTTACGGGATTCAGGACATGTTTGTTCGCCGGTTTGGATCCGACCACCCAGGGGCCAAACGCAGCTATGCCCAAGGCGATATTGTGACCTCAATCATCCAGACGGCCAGGGGCAAGACCATCGTGGTGAACTATGATATGCAGTTGCCTCGCCCCTACGACAACCGCTGGCTCCTCCAGGGGACGCGGGGCATCTACGATGAGGAACGCAACGCCCTCTATCTCGTTGACAAAAGTCCGGCCTACCACCAGTGGGAACCGTTTGCTCCGCAAGAGGAGCGATACCGACATCTCTGGTGGGAAGGGGGAGGGGCGGGCGGACACGGTGGCGTTGACGGAGTGATGCTGCGTTGCTTCCTGGAGGCCGTTCGGAACCAACAACCGCTTCCCATCGATGTGTATGACTCCGTGACCATGAGCGCGGTCGTCGGCCTGTCCGGACAGTCGATTGCCGCCAAGAGCAGTCCGGTCGAGTTTCCGGATTTCACGCGAGGCAAATGGAAGACCACGAAGCCCAGATTTGCGCTCGACGAGAGGGAATTTGAGGAGAGGTCACCGAGGTGATTCGTGGAGATGAGGAGAGGCCCAAACGATCTTCTTCCCCTTGCTCTCCCGTCGTCCCGACACTCGATCGATTGGGGTCATTCCCGCTCCGGCGGTACGTTGCCGTAGGTCCACGGTTTGACGAAAGGCAGTCCCCTGGCGGGTTCGGGCTTTGGTTCGGCGACCATTTCGTTGGCGAGCGCGATGCCTGTTTTCGCCATCTGAGTTCCGGCGGTGATTTCGAGATTGGAGTAGGCGGTGAGACGTGTCTCGTAGCCTCCACCCTGCGGCCCGAAGGCCTCCTCGGTGGGCACATATCCGACGATGCCGTTGGAAAGCTCGCAGGGGAAGGTGAAGGCGTGTTGGCTGCCCTTCTTGATGTCGAGCCCGTATTGCACAAAGTATTCGGCGGGATTTGAAACGAGACATGCCGGACCGATCTTGATGCACTGCACCTCACAATCGACCACGGGAGTGGTCTTGTTGAGAAAGTCGAGCATGACGATTTCCTTTGCGAACAACCAATCCGTGGTGTCACCCGCAGGCCGTGGCTGGGAGACGATGGCGAGACTCTTTTCGACGCGAGCGGGCGACGGCGGACGACGTTTGATCTTCAAAACCTCCTGGCGGGTTTCCACGGGGGCCACCGTGATTTTTGGCATCGAGAGCAGCACGCGAATCGCTTCCGCTCCGACCCGACCTCCGACCAACTGCGACCATTCTTCTGGCTTGGGGCGTTGGTAAGGATTGAGGTTGTCCACTTGGGTGATGTCCCCACAAGCTCCCTGCAGGAAGACGACGGGAGCCTGGGTGCCGAGGCCGCCCTGAATGGTTTTCTCCAGGTATTGAATCCAGTTCGCCGAGATTCCCCCGGGATTGGTTGTGGCATGGCAGGCAAAGTTGACCACGACGCCCGCAAGTTGCCCCTGCATATCCCAGGCACCGATGACTCCTACCTGTGGATCGATTGGGCCGGCGTATTCGAGCATGTCCGGATTGCCCGGTCCGGGGTGGGTCCAGCTCTGTCCGTTTTTCATGCGCAGGCGTCGGTTGAAGGACACCTTGTCCTCGTGACCAAAACCAAAGCCGAGCTGCACGGGTTGTTTGTTCCGATGCGCGGCCACGACTCCGGCCACGATCTCGCTGGTCACGCGGAGGAGATAGCCTGCGTCGGCGCAGGAGGATTCCTCGTAGGCCAGCCGTTTCACGAGGTCGGGGGCTTTGTCGTATTCTCCCGGCAAAACCATGCCGACGGGACCGGAGCTGTGGGAGTGCGATGCGCCGATCAGCACCGCGTCCCCGGTGATCCCGGTGGCCTTTTCAATCTGCGCACGAGCTTCAAGCACCACCTGCCGCGGCACGACGAGCGCATCGAGTCCGATGACGGCGACGGTTTTTTTGCCATCGTCAAAGAGCGCTACGCGCACTTTGCAGGGGTCGTGGAAGGATCGGTGAAAAACCTTGCCGTAGCCACCCGGCTGTTCCATGCCGATGCCGGGCGTGATATCGCGCTCAGCAAATCCAGCCCGGATGGAGGAGGTGGGCGGGGGAGCCTGCGCAAAAAGAGGCGTCGTCGTGAGGGCGAGAAAAAGACCGCCGAAGCGGGAACCGCCGAAGCGAGAGAGGAGCGGGCGCAGGAGTTTCATAGCGGAAATCGTGGTGGTGTCTGCAGGAGGTTCGGAAAGTAGTCCACCCTCGCATCGAGTGCTGCTCCGCAATCCCGCCCCCTGGGTAAGAACGGCGGGGGTGAATTCCGCGCTTGATCGAGGCGGCGGGTTTTGTAGGATCGGTTACTGTTCTGCGTTTGTGACTTGTCAGGGTGCGGCCGGTTCCTCAGTCGGGCAACCCCTTACTGTGCAGGTGCGATCCGCGGCGCGGACCGAATCGTCATCCATGAAATCTGCCGTCAATCCCCTTGTCGCGAGTGCCGCCCTCGTCCTGTTCTCCGGCGTCCTCTTCTGTTCCGGTGCCGATCCGTATCCGCTCGCTGAAAACGGCCGGGCACTCGCGCCGGTGGTGATCTCGCCGACAGCATCCGAACAGACCAGGGCTGTCGCAGCGGAACTGGCCTCCT
>CALDKL010000393.1 GCA_937898895.1 uncultured Verrucomicrobiae bacterium
CCGAAAATAAATTTTCGATTTTCATTTGAAATCCCTTCTCATGGAAGGGTTGGGTGGCCGAGTTTCCGAGAATCTGCCGGAGGGTGTCGGGGTGGAGGAAGGGTGACATCACGAGCGCACGTTTGGCCTCGATGTCGGCAAAGGGGGCCTTGCCGTATCCGGCGATTCCGCTGGGGTGGAAGAGGTGTTTCTCAAAGGGCGGGGGAGTCTCGAAAGCGACCCGGGACAACTCATCGAGGAACTCCGTCGCGCCCTGGAAGGGGTTTTGTTCGTTGAGCCAGCGCAGAAAGTCCACCAGGGGAGCGTTTGCGGGCTTGCTTGTTTTTCCGGGAAATCCCTCCAGAGAAACAGCCAGATCCCAGGAGCGATCGGAGGTGAGATTCCGGCTCAGGACAAGGACCCGCCAGCAGACCGGCTTCGATTCCTCCTCCACTTTGCCGACGTAGCGTATCACCCAGACCTTCGGGTGGAAGGAGGTGAACGCATTCTCCGGCAACAGTGGTACGAGCGCATCCTCCAACCAGGCATGGAGCCAGTTCAGTTTGGTCGGAACGTGGAGTTGGCCCTTTTGGTGGTAGATCTTGACCTGGCCGGCGAACTGACGAATCGCCTGAAGCAGTTGGAGCCGTGTGCCCGAGAGGTCGCCTTCCAGAGTCTGCGCGTAAACAAGTGCGACCGGGATGGAGAGGAGCGTGCCGAGATCGGCGCTGTAGGTCGCCGCGACCGCCTGGTCGAGGCGATAACCGGCGGGAGGGCAGAGCAGCTCCCCGTAATCGAGACGATTGTGTTTGCAGTCGAGCATCAGCGGTCCTCCCCCGTTTGACGTTCTCCCGCCCGAATGTCGGCAATCAGTTGCCGGACCTGGGCAATGCGGTAGTTGAGTCCGGTGAATCCGATCCGGTCCTTCACCGCCTCGCTGTGGCCGGGGCGAAGACGGGCCCGCCCGCCTTTGTTGAATTGCTCCTGTTTACGCACCAGATTCTCGCAACGCGCTCGATCCGGGGCTCCCCGGCGGGCTTCCTCGATCCAGGAGGCAACAAACTGTTTGGTTCGGTCCTGCACCTGAGTTCCACGTCGATTGGTCAAAGCCCAGAGGCTCGAGACATCGAGATCCGGGGGACTCTTTTTCATCTGGTCTCTCCATTCCGACCAGTTCTCTTCAAATTCCTCAGTCAGTTCCGGAGTTCCGAGGCCGGCTTCCTGGATCAGGCAGTTGTAGAGAATGTGAGCACCCTCAAGCAAAATCCAGAAGTCGCGGGCCTGGTTCACCAGCAAGGGGAGCGAGCTGCTCCGGAGCTTGTGGAGGAAGGGCAGGTCTGAAAACATCGCAAAATGGCTGCGTCGCGGGAGTTGGGCGACCTGCTTCATCGCCTCGTCACTGTTCAGGATCTGACCGAGCAGGCTTTCTCCGCAGTGGAGCCGGATCGAGTCACGCAGGAACACCGCCTCTTCGGGCAAGAGGTCGATCACGAGGTCCTCCAGATATCCTTCTCGAAGTTTCGGCAGATTCACCCGCAGAGCGCCTCCATCCACGAGCGCATCGGAGTCATCGCCCCGTTCGTTTCCGGCCTCCTGCAGGAGTGTGTGCAGTCGATGGCGCTCATCCGAGGCACGTCGGCCGAACTCGGCGAGGGAGAGATGGGGAGGATGAATGATTCCGAACTCGCGCAATCCGTTCCAGTAAACGGAAGACGGACGTCGGACAAGGTCCCGGTTGGTATCGGTGCCGAAGCTGCCCCCGATGATGCCGAGACTGTTCCGGCCGGCCCCGTGCCTCTCGACCAAACGAATCCGGCACATCTTTTCCTCGTCCGCGAGGTAACGTTCGAGGGGGCGGGGATTTCGCTTGCTTCGTTCTTTGGTGAGGTAGTTTTGGATCAGAACGGCCGTCAGAAGGAAATATTTCGGACGGGTTTGCACAGTGGAGGTTCCCGGGAACATCTCGTCGGCAAACGCGTCGCGGATCACCCCGATGCCCAACTCGTCCACAACCCCCTGAATCGAGAGCAGGTCGATGACCGAGCGCACCCGATCACGATGTTCCGAGGAAAAGTCGATCCAGCCGAGGGAAGAAGTCATCATGGGGAAAGCGGATTACTATCAGGCATCGGCAGGCAGTTCCAGCATCAGCACGGCTCCCGCCGTGACGAGGTGGATGGCGATGCGGGGGCGTGCCGGGGCGAGGGCGGCGGCGTAGGTGGCCAACTGGCCGGAGTAGGTGAGCGCCCGCGCCTCCCAATCGTCCCGTTTGCCGGGGAAAATCTTGTGATCGAGAATCACGGGGCCCTCGGCCGTCTCGAGGAGATGGTCGATCCATCCGCTGAGACGCTGGCCGGCTTCGTTGCGCCGGGCGAAGGGCACTTCGACCTGCTCCAAGAGCGCCTGAAACTCCGTCCGAAGAAAAGCCCGGTATCGGTCGATGCTGGCAAGGGCCTCGTCAGGGTCGAGGTGTGAGCGGAGTCCAAAGGCATGCAATAGCGCGGCGGCCCGGGCGCTGCGGGATTCCGGATTCGAATCGGGATTCAAAATCTCGACGGCAAGTAGCCGATGCATGGCCTCGCCGAGTTCGCGTTCCGGCGGGGAACCGGTCCAGCGCAGGCGTTCCCCGAACTCGATGACCCGAGTGATCCGGGCTTCCGGCACGGGCAACTCGGCGGAGGGAACGAGGTGGGCGGCGAGGCGCGCGGTCCGCTTCGCCGTCTCGGCGGGGAAGGGAATCGAGGCGGGCGGCGGTGGGGCGAGGCCCGGCTCCGCAGGGCTCCAAAGGGAACATCGCACGGCGAGAGAATGGTCCGGGGCGAGGTTGAGGACCGTTCCGTTTTCGAAGCCGAGCAGGGTTTGGGCGGGCGGGCCGGTCAGTTCCAGCCAGGGATGGGCTTTGCCATTTTCGAGGGGCAGGATGAGGCGATCCCTCGCTCGGGTCAGGCCCACATAGAGGAGGCGGAGGTCTTCCTCCTCGGCGGCGCGTTTCGAGGCGAGGCCCTCGGGCGAGGCCTCCATCGTCTCGACAAAAGTCGAATGGCTGCGCCCGAAAGGACTGAGCCAGAGCCTCAGTTCCCGTCCGGCGAGGGGGGCTTCGAAGAGGGATCCCCGGGCATCGGTCAGGGTGACGCTACGCAGGGAAAAGAGTCGGGATTTTAGCTTGCTGTCGAGGTCGGCGGCAATGACGACGGGCCATTCGAGCCCTTTGGCTCCGTGGTAGGTGGAGAGATGGACGGCGTCGGCTCCGGAATCGACGGCCGTTTGGTCTTCCCCGCGCTCGGCGAGATCGTCGAGATGGGCGAGCAGTCCCGATGCCGTCGCTGCCTGCCCGTATTCGGCGCAGCGGGTCTCGTATTGGACGATGATAGCGCGCAGGGTTTCGAGGTTCGCCTCGCGCTGACGAAAGTGGGCCTCGCTCGGTCCCCAGGCGGCGAGGATGCGCGCCAGATCGGCGGCAGCGGTGGCGAGATCGTAGGCTTGCAGGGGCGAGAGCGCTTCGCGAGTGCGGGCGGATCGCGCGTTCGTCAGACCGGTGAGGGCGGGGGAGATGAGATCGCCCTCGAGCCCCCACGATTCCAGCGAAGCCTCATCCTCCTCCTCGTCCTCGTGATCGCGAACGTAGCGCAGGCGATGTTCGAGCCAATGCTCGGGAGCGTGCTGATTTTCGAAGGCCAGGATCTCGGCGGAGGCGAGGGAATCCTTTGGATCGAGGAGGTAGCGAAACGCGGCGAGGGCGAGGCGGGCTTCCGGAGTCTGGAGGAGTCCGGTGCCGCCGATGACGACATCGATCCCGCGACGGCGGAGGTTCTCGGCCAGTTCCTGGGCATTGTCGTTGGTGCGCACAAGCACGGCGAGGTCTCCGGCCCGGAGCGGGCGGGACTGGCCGACGGGGTCTGCGGGGCTCACCGAGGTCCGCTCGACGATGCTTTCGCGCCGCCGCAGCGTGTCCTCGACGAGGTCGGCGAGGAGTTCGGAAGTCTGCGCGTTGGTGAGGGGTTTCGGATTCCCGTTGTTAAACACCGTTCCCGAGGAGAGTTGGGCGAGTTCGAGGCAGGGCGGTGCCTTTGTCGGGGTATGGCGATGAGCGGTGACACGAGTCTCCTCCTCCGGCAGGTCAAGGCGATTCCGGAAGGGCTCGGAAAAGAGGACATTGGCGAGGCCAACGAGGTCGGGCAGGGAACGCCATGAAATCGCGAGCGGAGGAAGTCGCGTCGCACCCTGCACCGCGCCCTGAATGAGCGTGGGATCGGCACCACGGAATTGATAGATGGACTGTTTCACATCCCCAACCCAGACGATCCGTTTTGCGCAGGTGGCCAGGGCCGAGAAGAGCGCCAGTTGGATGGGGCTGGTGTCCTGGAATTCATCCACGACCAGCAGATCGAGTTCTTCCTCCAGACATTTGCGGCAGGACTCGGAGCTGCGCAGCAGGTCGAGAGTTTCTTTCTCGAGATCCTGGTAGTCGACCACACCGCGCTCCCGTTTCAGGCATTGAAAACGATCTCCGGCGAGGGCGGCGATCTCGAAGAGTCGGCAAAGATAGTTGCGCAGATCCCGGTGAAAGCCGGAGTGCTCGTCCCAGCGGCTCGCCACCTCCTGGACGGGCTCGGCGAAGCTCATCTCGGCTTTGGTGGGCGTTTCTTTGGCGAGTTTGAGCCATTCGCTCCATTTCAGGCCGCCAGCCCCGGAGAGATTCCGCCGGGACTGGGTGAGCAATTGGCGATACGTCTGCGAGCCCTTGGTGGCGGGACTCTCGGGCATGAGCTTCAGGGCTCGGTCGAGCGCCCGGGAAAGCAGGGCATCGAGGTCCTCGTCGCTCGCGGCCGGAAGAAAGGCCAGCATCTCCGCCGCGCTGGCGGCACCCATGGAGGGGAGCCGGTCGAAGGCGATGTCATTGGCCCGCGCTTCCCCCACGAGGGAGCGAATCGTCTTCCGGTAGGTGGATTGATTCTTCCGGGAATCGACCTGTTCGAGACGCTCGCCGAGGGACATCAGGTCCAGAGTGGCCGATTCATCGAGAACCGCATCGAGCGCCGCATCCATGAGAAGGGAGGCATCGGTTTCCTCGAGAACGCGCAGTTCGGGGGGAAGTCCGGCCTCGAAGGCAAAACGTCCAAGGAGCCGTGAACAAACGCTGTGAACCGTGCCGATGTGGCCTTCGTCGAGGCGCAGGGACTCCCGGTGCAGGCCCTGTTCGTGGAAACGCAGGGCGAGACGTTCGCGCAGCTCCGCTGCCGCTGCTGCGGTGAAGGTGGTCGCGAGGACTCCCTCGGGACGGGCCGCTCCGCTGATGACCGCCTCGGCGACGATCGTGACCAGTTGGTAGGTTTTTCCGGTGCCAGCGCTGGCGGTGATGAATTCGACGGGTGTTTTCATGCAGTGCGAGGCCATCCGGTGAGGGCGTCAAAATCGTTGTATCCATCGGCTCCTTCCGGGGCCAGCCAGTGTTCGTGCGGTGGCAGGGTGTCGGCCTCCGTTCCGGTGACGGTGACTTCGATCTGGCCGCGGTCCAACTGCGCGCGCCGCCAGCGCCATACCTCCTCGAATTCCGCCCAGCAGATCTCCCAGTCGCTCGCGTCCTCGGGATTCTCCGGGGAGACGCATGTGGCATTCGGGAAAAAGGACCCAGAGCGGGCGAGCAGGCTTCCTTTTGCAAGGATGAAATACGCGACGGTCGGATCGACTCCCTCGGAGGATCGGAGGAGGTGGCCGTAGACCGCCAACTGCAGGTGACGGTTTTCGGCGAGTTCAGTCTGGCGATAGGTCTGGCCTCCCAGCTTCAGATCGACCACGGCGACGCGGTTCGCACTGCGGACGATCAGATCGATGCGGCCGCCGAGTTCCCCGCCGACAAAGGGGACGCCGCCCAGGTATCGTTCGACCTCGACCTCGGTGACTCCGGCTTCCTGGAGATTTCGCACGAGCCGC
>CALDKL010000394.1 GCA_937898895.1 uncultured Verrucomicrobiae bacterium
GGTCTCGATCCTGCCAACGCTCGATCCCACGGGTCGGTTCATGACTCTGATCGCATGCTTGCGGGTCAATTCGCACACCTCGACCAACTCGTCGAGCAGGCGGCTTTTGCCCTCTCGGCCCCGGTTTTGGTATCGCATTCGCATCTTCTCCACGTACTCGTCTTTGCTCTTCTGACTCATTTCGGATGGTGGTCTCATCCGGTGTCATTTATTCTGGCGCAACGTTTCCTCAAGCACCCTCGCGGATTCGCCGCTCGGGTGTCATTTATTTTGGCTCAAATCGCTCCACTTTTCGGAAGATTTCCAGCCTTGACTTCCTCCTTCCGATTTCCTAATCTCCCAAACGAACGACATGGAGAGGTCCGCGAGTCCCGGCATCGACGGGGAGCAGGCACGCTTCCGGGTCATTGCCTGTTGGTTCTCGATCACGGCTCTCCTGCTGGCCCTTTGCACGTCTCCCGTCTCCGCCCAGACGCCGGGCACGCTCGACGCCTCTTTCCATCCGGGGACCGGCCCCGATTGGTTTCCCTACGTCCTCGCCGCACCCACGTCGAGCAGCCCCTTCATCGGGGGATACATCTCCCAATACAACGGCACGCCCTGGCAGGGCCTCATCCGTCTCGATGGCGCGGGCGGGCTCGACACTGGCTTCGGATCCCCTTCCTCCGGCGGCGGTTCGGTGAACGCGGTGGCCGTACTCGCGGATGGGAGTGTCCTCGTGGCGGGTGCCTTCACGCAATGGTTCGGGGTTCCCCGAGCCCGCATCGCCAAGCTCCTTCCCAACGGCACTCTCGACACCGGATTCGATCCGGGAGCCGGTGCCGACGGCACCATCTTTTGTATTGCGCTGCAGCCCGACGGGAAAATCCTCGTCGGCGGAGATTTCACCACCTTCGACGGGGTCTCGAAAGTGCGGGTGGCCAGGCTCGAAAGTGACGGCAGCCTCGATCCGACCTTCGCCCTTCCGGGAACTGGTCCCAACAATTGGGTGCGCGGCCTCACCCTGCAGCGCGACGGGAAGGTCTTGGTTTCGGGCCCCTTCAGCCAAATTGGTTCGTTCACGAGGAGCTATCTCGTTCGGGTCGAGTCCAACGGAGACCTCGATGCGGCCTTCGCGCCCGTCTTCGATAGCCTCGTCTACGCGACCGCACAACAGCCGGACGGAAAGATCTTCTTGGCCGGAGCGTTCACGAACTGCGTCGCCCGGCTGAACTCCGACGGCAGCTTGGACGGAACCTTCAATCCGGGGACGGGTCCATCGCAACCCGTCTACGCCGCCCCGCTTCAGGCCGACGGAAAGATCGTGATCGGGGGAAATTTCACCTTTGTCGGCAGCGAGCCCCGAAATCGGCTGGCGAGGCTTAATGCCAATGGCAGCCCCGACCTGTCTTTCGGGACGGCGTCTCCCACCGATGGGGCCGACAACACGATTTATTCCGCCGCGCTCCAGCCCGACGGAAAGGTGCTCGTCGGGGGGCCCTTTTCCACCTTTGACGCGACGGGGCGCCAATACGTCGCGAGAGCGACGAACAGTCCGGCCACCTCGACCCTCTCGGCCACCGCGCCCGACCGGGTACTGTGGGCGAGGGGTGGCAGTGCGCCGGAGCTTTGGCGGGCGACCCTCGAATACTCCGCCGAAGGGACGGCCTGGTCCCCGCTCGGAAACGCGACGCCCACGACAGGCGGCTGGGAGGTGACTGACCTCACCCTCCCTCTGCACGGCCATCTCCGCGCTCGCGGCTGGGTCGCCCTCGTCGGAGTCTCTGGATCGAGTGCCTATACCGTGACGGAGACCACCCCCTATTCGCTCGTGGAGATATCCGTTTCGGGGAACGGGACCGACCTCATTGACGGTGA
Organism: uncultured Verrucomicrobiae bacterium; assembly: GCA_937898895.1. Lineage (GTDB taxonomy): Bacteria > Verrucomicrobiota > Verrucomicrobiia > Verrucomicrobiales > DEV007 > Arctic95D-9. Next base: position 1,858 of record CALDKL010000394.1, read on the forward strand.
CGCCTCCGCCAGCACCATCGACCACACCGACTTCGGCGCGGTGAACGCCGCAGGCGGATCGGTGGTGCGCACCTTCACCATCGGCAACGGCGGCGTCGCCGACCTTCTCCTCACCGGGAGCCCGCTCGTTGGCCTGAGCGGCTCCAGCGCCTTCAGCGTCACCACCCCGCCGACCGAGGCCATAGTAGCCCCCGGGGGCACGCGGACGTTCTCC
>CALDKL010000395.1 GCA_937898895.1 uncultured Verrucomicrobiae bacterium
GGGCATCGCGAACCAGATTGTAGTGACCCTTGCCGTTTTTTGCGCGCAGAAAGCGATCCTCCTTGTCGGAGAAGCTGATGAAGCCAAAGAGATCCCCCTGCCGCTCCGCTACCGATGCGAGAATCAGGGAGCAGTGAAGAAACTTTTCGAGCTGTGTGGTGACGAGAAACTCCCCCCCCGCCGAATCTTCTCGATACAGCCAATCTCCCTCAGGCGCTTCGGCAATCGGCACGCGGATCTCGCGGGCGCTCAATCGCGAATGGTCGACGATGACATAGACTTCCTGGGTGCGCTCGATCTGGTAGGTCCTTGTTACCGGGTTTCGCCGCCGTGCGGTCGCCTTCCAATCGACATCGACGTAATCATCGCCGGGCTGGTATTCGCGGAGCTGCTCGAAATCCCGCCCCTTCCCCACCTGCCGCACGATGTGGCTGCCATCGTTTCCCCGCATCAGGAAAACGCTGGAAAGACGTCGCCGCTCCGCTTTCAGATCGGGATACACGCGGACTTCCGTAGTCAGCGCATACCGCCTCCGGACGAGCCACAACCCAAGAAACGATTGAGTCTCGACGTGCAGCGACTCCAGGAAAAATCGCCCTCTCCGCAGCGGCGTCAGCGGGTATGCCACCTGTCGCTGCTTTCCCCGCTCGAGGAGAGCGATGCGCCCCACCACCTCCCCCTCGGCACGAAACTCGGCGGGAATCTCGACTCCGTAGCGCAACCAATCGAGCGTCGCGCCACGGTTGGCAAAGATCAGAGGCACGACCAGTTCGCGGCCCTTCGAGCAACGCAGCAGATCCGGGATTTCCACCGCGAGTCCGTCCAGCCGGAGGCGCGACACCGCGAGATCAACGAGGGAACCGACCCCGATCACAAGCAGAAACAACCCGGCCACCATTCGCCCGCCACTCTCGCTGTACACAAAGACGGATGCTGCGGGCACGCCTCCGAGCAAGGCCACCCAGAGCAGGGGGATGTGCGGGGCGACTCGCATCGGAACGGGATCGTCGTGATTACCGCGGCACAGCGACAGCTTCGAGGAGCTTGTTTACGGCCTCCCTCACCGTCACCCCTTCGATCTCGTATTCGGGGCGCAAGACAATGCGATGGGAAAGGACCGGATAGGCCATCGTGCGAATGTCATCGGGGGTCACGTAGTCCCTCCCCTCGATCGCCGCGAGGGCACGGCTCGAAAGGAGAAGCGCCCTCGTCGCGCGGGGACCGGCCCCGACCTGGATGCTGTCGAGTTCGCGGGAACGCCTCACGATCTCGACCACGTATGCGATGAGTTCTTCCTTCATCGTGACCCTTTCGAGCGCCTCGCGCATGCGGGCGATCTGCGACTCGGTCAGGATCGAATCCACCGTCTCCCCCTCGAGGATCTTCTCCGGAGTGCTCCGCCCGAGCGAAGCCGTGGCGAGCCGAAGCTCCTCCTCGGCTGTTGGATAGTCCATCTCGACGCGAAGGAGGAAGCGGTCTTTCTGAGCTTCCGGCAGCGGGTAGGTGCCCTCGTATTCGATGGGATTCTGCGTAGCAAAGACGGTGAAGCTCGCGGGCAGGGAATGCGTCTTTCCATCGATCGTGACGAGTCGCTCCTGCATCGCCTGAAGCAGGGCCGACTGGGTCTTTGCGGGAGCCCGGTTGATCTCGTCGGCAAGGAGAAAGGAGGTGAAGACCGGCCCTTTCACGAGATGGAAGGCACCTTCCTGAAGGTTGAAGACGTTCGTCCCGGTGATGTCCGAGGGCATCAGATCGGGAGTGAACTGGATGCGGGAGAAGTCGGCTCCGAGGACTTTGGCGAGCGTGCGAACCAGGAGCGTCTTGGCCACTCCCGGCACCCCTTCGATGAGAATGTGGTTGCCGGTGAAAATGGCGATGAGACTGAAATCGACGACTCGCTGCTGCCCGATGATGACTTTGGCGACCTCTGCTCGGGCGCGGGCGAGAATCTCGGTGACCGTTTGCAGGGCAGCTTCGTTTCCGGGTTGGGCATCCATCGCGTCGTTCATCGCACAGAAACCCAGGGGGCGGCAAGCAGAGATTGCGGATCGTTCGGCGGGTCGTTTGCAAGACGGAACACTGCGAGTATCCCTTTGAGGATGGTAATCACCCTCATCGCCGCTCTCGCTCGAGGTCGCCTGATCGGGTCGGCTGCGGGAAGGATCCCCTGGGACATCCCCCGTGACCGCGAACATTTCCGCGCCTATACCGCAGGCAAATGGCTGCTCGTGGGGCGTCTCACCTATGAGGAAATGGACGGATGGTTCGGCGAGAGGATTCCTCTGGTGCTGACGGAAGAGGTGGCATACCCGACGGACTCCCCGGCGCACCGTGCTGTTTCGTCCGTGTCGATGGCGATAGCGCTGGCCCGGGACCACGGAGCCGCCGAGCTGGTCGTCTGCGGAGGGGCCAGCGTATACGCCCTCTCCCTGCCCCTGGCGGATCGGTTGATCCTCACGCGGATCGATCTCGACGCGACGGTCACTGCCCCAGTGCGCTTTCCGGACTTCGAAACCGATCCGTCCTGGCAACGATGCTACCGGGAAATCTGGGTCACGGAATCCGGAAACCCAAGTGCCACGCTGGAAGTCTGGGAGCGCGTCCGGAAAGGTCGACCCTGAACCCGCTTCCAAAGAAATTTGTCGGTCGTGTCACAAAAGATTGCGTTTGTTGCCAATCTTTAGCAAATGATACCCTCGCAGACGCTGGACCTCCAGGACGTCCGCTGATTTGCCCGACAACGATCCTTTCTTTATGGAAGACTCCGACCATCCCTCCTCCCAGGCCCCCAGTCAGGATTCCGGTTCGACGCCTCTCGCCCCACGCAAGCTCCGCCCCCCGGGATCCGAGGGCGATGAAATCATTTCCGAGGACGGTCACCTTCACGGGCTCGAAGGCCACGACTACGGCGAAGCCCACGAAGTCCATCCCGAAACGGGGGAGCGAGTCTTCATCGTCGGCGAAGGGGAGGCTGTTCAAGTCCAGGAAAAACCCCCGGCAACAAAGGAGAAACTCAGCGCCGTGCTCATGGCCGTGGTGATCCATGTGGTCATGGCCGTTCTGCTGACCGTGGTCTATCTGACGACCCCTCCCCCACCTCCGCCGCAGATTTCCGTCTCCGCCATTGCGAACAGCGGCGAAGCGTCCGTCGAAGGCCAAACGATGCGCAAGATTACGCAACGTTCCTCGGCTTCCTCCTCCTCTTCTTCCGCACCCATCGTTTCCAGCACCGCGTTCTCCAATTTCGCCGTTCCGACGATGACCGGTGCCGCGACGAATCTCTCGATGGTGGCTATGTCAGACGGTGATGCGGGTTTTGGCATGTCCATGAGTGGCTTCGGCGATGTCTCGAACATGGCGGCGATCCCCGCTGGCATGCAGTCGCGATGCTCCATGTCCCAACGCATGAAGCGCCTGCGCGAAAGCGGAGGCGAGGATCGCTGCGAACGTGCCGTGCGCGAAGGCCTCGACTACCTCTCAACAAAGCAAAACAAGGAAAACGGATCCTTCGGGACTGAGTTTCCCGCCGCGATGACGGGCCTCGCCCTGCTCGCTTACCTCGGCCATTGCGAAACGCCTGAATCTCCAAAATTCGGAGATTCCGTAGTCAATGCCGCACTCTTCCTGATGGATCGTGCCCTCAAAAATGAAGGCAAGATCACCAACGGGAAGGGAGGGGGCCACGAGGCGTATGAACACGCCATCGGCACCTACGCCCTGTGCGAGCTCTACTCGATGACCAAGGAGAGCGGGAAGGAGATCCCGCGTCTCGAGTCCGTGCTCAAAAAGGCTGTCGGAGTGATCGTCGACGGGCAGACGAAGCTCGGTGGATGGCCCTACGGTTTCAAAGGCCAGGGCAAAGAAGATATGTCCGTGTCGGGGTGGCAGATCCAGGCATTGAAAGCGTCCTACAACACGGGACGGAACTTCTCCGGTGTGGAGCGTGCCCTCGATCTCGCCACCGAGAAATACCTTCCCGCGATCCAGGACTCCGAGGGTGCCTTCAAGTACAATCCCGACCACGCCAAGGGCAAGCCCACCCTGACCGGTGCCGCCCTCCTCGCCGCACAAATCTGGAAAGGCAAGGGCACACCGATGTATGACAAAGGCATCGCCTATCTGGCCAAGGTCTACAAAAATCCGACTCCTGGGGGCAGCTTCTACGCCCCCTACTACAACACCCAGGCTTTTTTCATGCACGAAGGAAAGGAATGGGAGAACTACAACAAGCAGTTCCAGCCCCGTCTTCTCGACGCGCAGAATGAAGACGGTTCATGGCCGAGTGCGGGGACCATGGGAGGGGCAGACTCACAGATCCTCAACACGGCCTGGGCAATCCTCATGCTGGAGGTCTATTACCGTTACCTCCCCACCACCGACAAGGTCAGCGGGCTGAAGGCGCGGTGAGGAGTCGTGCGTCCTGCCCGATTGTTGGTCTTCGACCTGCTTCTGAATGCGTCGGTTTTCGCCGATACGCCAAAAACGGGAATGGCCCACCACAGGAAGTGCCGAAGACACGGAATCAGAGGGAAGAGAGCGATGGGATGTGCTCACTCAATCAGTGAATTCCGACTCCGCCGCATTTCCTAGCCCGCATTTCTCATACCCCTTCTGCTGCGACTGGCTGCGGCCCGTCCCCG
>CALDKL010000396.1 GCA_937898895.1 uncultured Verrucomicrobiae bacterium
TAAAATCGCTCTGACCTCCGTGCTCAATGCACTCGGAATGACGGCAGAGTTGCGCGAAACCATCCGAATTCGTGGCCACCAGGCAACCTATTCCATCAGTATTGCGGGCACCTCGTCTCCAGCGGGCTCAGGCACTGTCAATGTCTCACGAAACATTATCCGCTACAACGCACGGTTCAGCCAAGGTGGTATCGATTACGTGTTGCAGGGAACCATCCGGAAACACGGGAACCAGCTGAGAATTGTCGCGACGATTTACGGTGGCCCCACGCCAATCCCTATCCGATACGTGCTCACGGAAGAGGAGGATTGAGCGGGATTTGATGGGGTGCCACCGGCCGATCTTATCTGGAACCGGAGAAGCAGTCGCGTTCGGTCGTGAGAAACTCGATAGGGCACCTCGAAAGACATCCCTTGCCCACGGGTGCGGACTTTTGCAGCGCCATCCTTGCGATACCTCTTACTGGGCCAAATCGAAAGTCTTCACCATCGGGAATCCGATGAGATGATCGCTTGGTCTGGTGTTCATCAAATCCGTGTGAAAAATTCGTGAGGAATCGTTTTCCCCTTCCAGGCGGGAGGAGGGAGTCGAGCGGACTCAGATTTCACTCATTGCACGAGCCCAACCACGGCCCTTCTTCTCTCTGATTCTGCGTCTTCGGCATCTTCCCTGCTTGGCCGTTCTCGCCTTTCGGTTGAAAGAATCCTTCCACCCCCCCGTATTGGAATCGGACTTCACCCTCGCAAAGAGATGCTCGAAACTCCATGTACTCCAAAGGGCTACGGGATTTCGAGAAAATAATAGTTTACATATTGTCAAGTTTTCTTAAGAATCTTCGCGAGATTGAGATCTTGGGCCTTGTCGGGGAGGGAACCTGGCGGAGGCCATCTGTGCAACCCACCACTCATCGCCTGCGTCATGAATTCACCCTACTCGTCATCCTACCTCGAACGGCCCAGTCGGCCGAATCCGATCAAACACCTCTTCTTCTGGCTATCCGGAGCCGGAGCCGACACACTCGAACAATGTCCGGGTTGGGAGCAGCGCAAGTACGTCGCCTTTGGCGCGACGGTCCTGGTGCCGACCGTCTTTGCCTTCATCGCCTGCGGATATGCCCTCTCGACGCTGACGGACGACTGGCGTGTCATCGCGCCGATCGCGTTCGCCTGGGGGCTGATCATCATGACAATCGACCGCGCCCTGCTCTCGATCTATCGTTCCTATCAACGCTTCCACCGAAAAGTCGGTCAGTTTTTCCTCCGTATCGTCGTCGCCGCGCTGATGGGTGTGACGATCTCGCACCCGCTCACTCTTCTCCTCTTCAATGACACCGTCACGAGCGTGATCGAAGAGGAACGGCAGACCGAGATCGAAGCGGTCCGCGTCGCAGCAAACGGAGAAAAGGCTACGGTCGAAACCAAGATCGCCGATCTGGAAACGCAGATTGCCGAGCAACGGGCCAATTTCGAGAAGACCTTCTCCGCCGAGTTCCTCGTCGAGGACGCCACGGTCGGCCTGCCCGATCCCCTTTCCGAACTCGATCCCGAACTCCGCGCCCAGATGGAGGCACGCCTCACGACCGATACCGCCGCCGACAAGACCAAGATCGAAAAGATCGACACCGACTTCGCCGAGATGCAGGGGAAATACGCCACTCTCCAGACCGAACTCGACACCTGGCAGAAGGAATTTGAACGCGAGGTCAACGGCCAGCGCAGCGGCATCATTGGGCTGGGGCCCCGCGCCAAGAGTATCCAGGCCGATCAGCTCGCCTGGCGTCGCGACGAGGCCAAACGCATGAGCGAAACGCTCGCCTACCTCACCGAACAACGCAACGTACTGGCCGGACAAGTCAAGACGACCGAGGATGGAATCAAGAACGAGTTTCTCGGACTCGCTGCGGCCAAGGCCGAACGCCTCAAGGCGGAGCGGGATCGCATCGCCGACCTGAAGCGCCAGGTGCAGCAATCCCAGGCCGATCAGTTCGTCGACCAACAAAACACCATCCGCGCCACCATCACCGCACAGATCGACACTCGTCTCGCTGAACTCGGTCGTCTCCAGGGAGAACTCGCGGCGATCGGCACTCGCGAACAGGAACGGATCGCCGATATCACCGCCGAGCCTCGCCGCGATATCCTCACCCAGACCCTCGCCCTCCACAGCCTCTTCGACCAAGGGAATGAAGGGGGACAATTCGCCCTCATCGCCTACCTCGTCCTCGCCGGACTCTTCATGCTCATCGACACGATTCCACTGGTGGTGAAATTTTTCTCCCAGCCCGGGCCCTATGATGCCCTCGTCGACCGCGAAGAAGTCCGCTACGCCCGCGAACGCACCGCCTGGCTGAAAAGCTATCACAAATACATGGACGACCTTTCCGACGGTCGCCTTCTCCACCTGACGCAGAACAAGCCTCTCGAAACCGCCCTGATCGAAGGCATCGACAGCTCCCGCGCCGCGAAAGCCTTCGTCGAAAACCTTCTCGACCTCGAGACGGCCTTCGAAGAGCGCGTCGAGATGGAGAAATCCCGTCTCGCCGACGAAAAGAGCGCCCGGGCGAAGAATCGCTCAAAACGCCTCGAGCAGTTTGCCGAAACCTTCTACGACGATCTGAATCACCGCATGGAATCCTTCTTTGATCGAGATGCGGCCAGGGCGGCCGCTCGGCGAGCGGCGTGAGGATCGACTGGACGCCAATCTCCCGATGGGCGGGCCGGACGTGCGACGTGCGACGTGCGACGCATTTCGCCGCCCGCTCGGTCGCACCGTTCGGTCCGGTGTTTCGGATCACATGCCCAATCCGCGCTGCGGAGTGGTGAAAGCATTTTCGATCACCTGGATCTTCGCCGGGCCGCCCGCCGGAAGGAGCACTTCAATGATGTCGAACCGGAACAAGACCTCGGGATAATTGAGTTCGCGCAGCCAGGCATTCGCCCCGCGGATGA
>CALDKL010000397.1 GCA_937898895.1 uncultured Verrucomicrobiae bacterium
CGGGCGGGAGCCCGGCCTTTTTTGGGGAGAGAATTCGAAAACGACTGGATCAACGCGCCTTGTCCGCAGCGGCTTTGGCGGCGGCGGCTTTGGCGATGATGTCGTCGGAGATGTTCCGCGGGCAGGGAGCGTAGTGGGAGAACTCCATTGAGAACTGGCCGCGACCAGAGGTCATGGTACGGAGGTCGCCGATGTAACCGAACATCTCGCTGAGAGGGGCGTCGGCTTTGACGCGCACGCCGGTAGGACCGGAATCCTGCGATTTGATCATGCCGCGACGACGGTTGAGATCGCCGATGACGTCGCCGACGTGATTGTCGGGAGTGAAGACGTCGATCTTCATGATGGGTTCGAGGATCTGGGGAGCACACTTGGGAATGGTCTGGCGATACCCGGATTTGGCAGCCACCTCGAAAGCGATCGCCGAGGAGTCCACTGCGTGGAACGCTCCATCGAGCAGGGTGACTTTGAAGTCCATGAGGGGATAGCCCGCGAGGGTGCCTTTTTCTTTGGAAAGCTTGAAGCCTTTCTCGATGGCGGGCCAGAATTCCTTGGGCACGTTGCCGCCGACGACTTTGGATTCGAAGACGTATCCGGTGCCCGGTTCACCGGGTTCGATGGTGTACTCGATCTTGCCGTACTGGCCGGATCCGCCGGACTGCTTCTTGTGGGTGTAGGAGTCAGTGACGGATTTCGTGATGGTCTCGCGGTAGGCGACCTGCGGAGCGCCGACTTCAACCTCGACCTTGTGAGTGCGCTTGAGGATGTCGACTTTGATGTCGAGGTGGAGTTCGCCCATTCCCTTGAGGATCGTCTCGCCGGTTTCCTGGTCGGTCTCGACGTGGAAGGAGGGGTCTTCTCGCACCATCTTGGCGATGGCTTCGCCGAGTTTTTCGCTGGCGCTCTTGTCTTTTGGTGCGACGGCGATGGAGATGACGGGGTCGGGGAAGACCATCGGCTCCAGAGTGGCGGGCCTTTTCGGATCGCAGAGAGTGTGCCCGGTCTGGACGTTCTTGAGTCCGACGAGGGCGATGATGTCTCCGGCGGAGGCTCCCTCGAGTTCTTGACGGGAATTGGCGTGCATCTCAACGATGCGCCCGACGCGTTCGGTTTTGCCGGTGAAGGTGTTGAGGATGGTGTCGCCTTTGACGAGCTTGCCGGAATAGACGCGGGTGAAGGTGAGGGCACCGTACTGATCGTCCATGATCTTGAAGGCAAGGGCGCGCAGGGGAGCGTCGGGAGTGACGACGGCAAACTCACCGGTTTCGTTGCCCTCGAGATCGACTTCGGGCTGAGGTTTGACTTCGGTGGGGCTGGGGAGGTAGTCGACAACCCCGTCGAGGACGAGCTGCATGCCTTTGTTCTTGAAGGCGGAGCCGCAGAAGGTGGGGAAGAATTTGAGATCGATGGTGCCCTTGCGGATACACCTCTTGAGGGTGTCGATGTCGGGTTCGTTGCCCTCGAGATAGGCCTCCATGACGGCATCGTCCTGTTCCACGGCGGTCTCGACAAGTTCGGCGCGGTACTGCTCGACTTTGTCCTTCATGTCGGCGGGAACCTCGCCGAGGGTGTAGTTCTCGGGCTGACCGGAATCATCCCAGATCCAGGCCTGGCGGGTGATGAGATCGACGACGCCTTTGAACTGGTCTTCCACACCGATTGGCAGGACCATGACGAGGGGCTTGGCACCCAGGATTTTTTTGATCTGCTCGACGACACGGTAGAAGTCGGCTCCGATCCGGTCGAGCTTGTTGACGAAGATGAGGCGGGAGACTTCGGAATCGTTTGCGTAACGCCAGTTGGTCTCGGACTGAGGTTCGACACCGCCGGATCCGCAGAAAACGCCGATGCCGCCATCGAGCACCTTGAGGGAGCGGTAGACTTCGATGGTGAAATCGACGTGACCGGGAGTGTCGATGACGTTGAAACGGTGGTCTTTCCAGAAGCAGGTGGTGGCGGCGGACTGGATCGTGATGCCGCGTTCCGCTTCCTGCTCCATGAAGTCCATGGTGGATTCGCCGTCGTGCACTTCGCCAAGCTTGTGAATCTTGCCGGTGAGCTTCAGGATACGCTCGGTCGTGGTGGTCTTGCCGGCATCGACGTGGGCGAAAATGCCGATGTTGCGGTATTTGGAGAGGTCTGTCATCTGACTGGAGGTTGGGATTGAACCGGATTTTTTGCGAGCGGGTATAGTGGTTCAAAGCGGCCCGATGGCAACCTCGAATTCAGTCTTTGGGCGGATTATTCTCGACATTTGGTGCGCAATGGGCTAACCGCGCGGGGCCGATGCGGTGTTCGATGCCGGAAGGGGGACGCTGCGCAGCCAGGCGTAGACGACGTCGCCGATCTGGCGGTATCCCGATGCGGAGGGATGTACTCCGTTGCTCTGTCGCTGGATGGTTTCTTCGCTGTGGGAATGGACCGGGGTTTTGACGGAGGGAAAGCCATACCGGGAATCAAGATTGAGGTGAGCCCCGATGAGGTCGAGATGGTCTTTTCCCTTTCCGCGGTAGTGTTCGGTCATGCGTTCGACGACGCGGTGGCGATTGCGGCAATACTGCCATCGCGTCTGCCCGTTGCCGTAGTTGGCACCGAAGGCGTCCTGGGTGGCGGCAGGGGGCATGGGCAGGATCAGGCCGATCCGGGCCTGCGGGCACGCATTGCGGAGGGCGACGATCAGGGTGTCGAGGTGTTTCAGGTAGCTGTCGAGGGTCGTTTCGATCGTCTCGTCGGTGGCTGAGAACGTGTCGTTGCATCCGAGGAGGATGGTGACGAAGTCGGGCGGGACTCCCATGTTGGTCTCCCGAAAGTAGCGGGTGAAGTCGAGGCTCGGTTTCTCCTCGGGGCGGTCGGGATTCCTTTTGTAGAGAAACGGGCTGCCGCATTCGGACGAAGGCCCGCTGTGGGCTTTTCCGGTGAAGTGGGTCGCGAACTTGGCTGCGGTCCATCCTCCGTATCCTTCGTGGCGGACTTCTCCGAGGGGCTTTCCTTCTTCGACCCCAGGTCCGCGCGTGCCGAGGAGGCGAAGGGGAAAGTGATCTTTGCGGGCGAGGGTGAGGATTTGCTCGGGATAGACGGAGGCTGCGGTGAGGCTGTCTCCGATGATGAGGATGGACCGCTCGGGTGGGGAAGGCGACGCGACCTTCGGCGAAGTCACGCGCACGAGGGTGGTGGCGCGTGAGACGACGGCGTTTGCCTCGTTCCGCAGTTCGAGGGTGAGGGGATGGTCGCCGATCTCGCCGCTCCCGGGTATCCAGGTCCAGTAATCGTTTTGCTGTGTCCCCTTGGCGCAAGTGATGTCGGGGATGACCCGGCGGGAATCGAAAAGGAGAAAAGAGTTTTCAAAGTAGAGATGGATCTCCTGGCCCTCCATGGCATGGAGCACCGGCGGCAGGAGAAGACGGGCGCTGCCGGGAAGAGGGCTGCCTGGCTCGGCCGCTCGGGCGGAGTGGGTGAAAAGCAGAAGAAGGAGACTGGCGAGAGCGGGGGAGGAATTCATCGCATCGATTCTGACCTGCGGAGCATCGGGGTCACAAGGGACGGATTCGGGGAGGGGATCGGGTCCGCAGGCACACGGGACGCTCGTGTAGTGATCGCTAAATTCGTGCACAAAATGTATTTTTTGCGTATTAAAAATCA
>CALDKL010000398.1 GCA_937898895.1 uncultured Verrucomicrobiae bacterium
CGTCTTTCGCACCCCCTCGAGTCTCCAGTTGGGTTCGCTGCTTGCGGCCCATTGGTTTGCGATGGATGACAAAATCGTAGATTTTTCATAATCCTTGGATTTTTTCCTTGAATTTGGATTTTTACTAGATAGGATAGTTACCAATGCGAATTCTCGCAGTTTTGCGAAACCCAATCCTGACCGATGAAAGCCTGGCCTCTTTTGATTCTGACCCTGCTCGTTGCCACCCTGGATGTCTCGGCGAACGAGCCGATCTATCCGTCGCAATTTCGCGGAGTCTGCCAGCAATGTGGGCGCGACCTGATGGCCTACTACCAACCGGTACAGTGCCTCGACGGACGAGTCGAGTACCAGTGGGTGCGCGAATGCCACGACCATTGCCGCCCAGCCTATCTCGGACGGAAGAAATACGATTTCTTCAACTCCCACCTGATGAATCCGGCCAATCCGAGATGGAACGCGAAGCGCAACTGCCTCCCGAATGCCTCGTCCTCCGGAGTGTGGTCGGCGAGGCCCTGCTGCCGCTGACGGGAATCACTCTTTCGTGATCGCCTTGTCGCCCGGCGGGGCCGCGTTCCTGAGCAAGTCGTCGAGTTTGTCGCGCAATGCCGCGACGCGATCAGGTTCGCGGTCGGCGAGATTGGTGGTTTCGCCAGGATCTGCGGCGAGGTCGTAGAGCGACACCGGATCGACCTCCCGCGAGGACTTGTCTTTGTTTTTCCGTTTGCCCTTGTCTTTCGCGGCAGCACCCGCAGGCTGGACGATCAGTTTCCAGTTTCCGACGCGCAGGGCGGCTTTGTCAGGGCTCTGCGCCGAGAGGATGAACTCGTGCGGCGAAGGGGCTTTCTCCGTCAACATCGGCCAGACATCGCGCCCATCGAGCGGCTCGCTTCCCTCCAGGGTGCCTCCTGCCAGCTTCACGAAAGTCGGATACCAATCGATGATGTGCATTGGCTCGGAGAGGCGTTGTCCCGCCGGGATCTTTCCGGGCCAGTTGACGAAGGCGGCAGCACGCACGCCCCCTTCGTAGATCGAGCCCTTGAAGTCGCGCAGCGGCGTATTGGTCCCGGGGCGCGGCCCTCCGTTGTCCGAGGAAAAGACGATGAGGGTATTCTCGCGTCTTCCGGTTTTTCCGAGGGCGGCGACGATCTGTCCGATACCCTCGTCGACCGCTGCCAACATCCCGGCGAGCTGACGGCGGGCTCCCTCGAGCGAGGCGTAGGGTTCGAGGTACGAATCCGGCACCTGCATCGGGGAATGCACCCCGTTGAAGGGCACGTAGAGGAAAAGCGGCTTGTCGTGCTCCTGTGCCTCGATCAGACGACAGGCCTCTTTTGAAATCAGATGGGTGCTGTAGCCGTCCTCGTCTCGGGCGACGTCATCCCGATACCAGTCTTGCTTGCCATCGCGGACGTGGGTGAAGTAATCGAGTGCTCCGAAATAGTGGCCGTATTGATGGTCGAAGCCGCGCGCGGTGGGACGGTACGCGGATTCGAATTCCCCGAGATGCCACTTGCCGGTGATTGCGGTGGTGTATCCCGCATCCCGCAGCGCAGTGGCGAGGGTGCGTTCTCCGAGGGGCAATCCCCATTTCGCACCAGGGCGGACGACGGTGTAGACTCCTGTGCGGGTTGGGTAACGGCCCGTCATCAGGGCGGACCGTGTCGGGGAGCAGACCGGTTGCACGTAGTGGGCTTCGAGGATGGTTCCGCCCGCCGCGAGAGCGTCGATCTGCGGAGTCCGGATGTCCTTGCCTCCATTGAACCCGCAATCGGCAGAACCGAGATCGTCGACGAGAAAAAAAACGATATTCGGTCGGATCGGATCGGCGGCACCCAGGCTCAGGGCAGAGAGGGCGAATGCGAGGGCAGCAACGGTGTGTTTCATTTTCGGCACCGCGATCAAACCCCGCCGCACCGGGGATGGTTCAAAAAAGCGAGTGAAGACCTCCCAGTCTCTCTGCTGGCAACCTGCGGAAATCGAGTTACCTTCGCGCCCTTTATGCTCGCCGTGGATCGAGTTTGCGTTCAGTACGGGGCCCGGAGTCTTTTTCGGGACCTCTCTTTCACCGTGCGTGCGAAGGAGCGTTGGTCTCTCGCTGGTCCGAACGGTGCGGGCAAGTCGACCCTGATGAAAATCATCGCCGGGATCGAGTCGGCCGACACCGGTCGCATCATCAAGGCAAAGCAGGTCACCGTCGGCTACCTGCCCCAGGAAGGAGTGCAGCACAAAGGAACGACCGTCTACGATGAAGTGGCCAAGGCCTTCGATGATGTCCTCCAGCTCGAGACAGAACTCAGGGAAATCGAAGCCGAGCTCGAGGCAAGTGATCCGGAGAGCGAGGAATACGGCGATCTTCTCGAGGTCTTCGGCGACCTCACCCTGCGACTCGATCACCACGATGTCAGCAAGATGCGCCCGCGCATTGCCACCGTGCTCGACGGACTCGGCTTTTCGAAGGACGATTTCGAGCGCCAGACCGGAGAATTCAGCGGCGGATGGCAGATGCGCATTGCCATGGCAAAACTGCTCCTCCGCGAGCCCTCCGTCCTTCTCCTCGACGAACCCACCAACCACCTCGACATCGAGACGGTGCAGTGGCTCGAGCAATGGCTGCGCAACTACGGCGGGGCCATCCTCCTGATCTCGCATGATCGGAGCATGCTCGACAATCTCACCAACCGCACCCTCGCCTTCGAGAACGGCGGCGTGCAGCAGTATTCGGGGAACTATTCCTTCTACCTCTCCGAGCGTGTCGCCCGGCGCGAACAGGCCGAACGCGCCTTCAAGAACCAGGCCCGCGAGATCGAGAAAGCCGAAAAGCTCATCAACCGCTTCCGTGCCAAAGCCTCGAAAGCCCGCATGGTCCAGTCGCGCATCAAGGCTCTCGAAAAGGTTGAGCGCATCGAACTGGAGCAGGATGGTGCCACCGTCGACTTCCGTTTTCCCCAACCGGAACGCAGCGGTCAGACCGTTCTGAAGCTGGAGAAGGTCTGCAAACACTATGGCGAAAAGAAGGTCATCGAGAATCTCGACTTCGCCATCGAACGCGGCGACAAGATCGCCATCGTCGGCGTCAATGGAGCGGGCAAGTCGACCTTTTCGCGGCTCATCGCCCGGATTGAGGAGCCGACCTCCGGCACCATCACCGAGGGGCATAAAGTCGGGATCGCCTATTTCTCCCAGACCCACGCGGACGAACTCGACCCAGGCAAAACGGTCCTCGGCACGATGGAGGGAAGTGTCACCGCTGCTGCAGCCGGCAATCTGCGCACTCTGCTCGGAGCCTTTCTCTTCCGCGGGGATGACGTTTTCAAGTCGGTTAGTGTTTTGTCAGGCGGCGAGCGGGGGCGCCTTGCCCTCGCCAGGATGCTCCTGCAACCGGCGAATTTCCTCATCCTCGACGAGCCGACGAATCACCTCGACCTCCAGTCACAGGAGGTGCTCCAGCGTGCCCTCGCCGACTACACCGGGGCCTACGCCATCGTCTCGCACAACCGAGCCTTCCTCGATCCCATCGTCACGAAGGTGCTCGAGTTCATTCCCGGACAGAAACCAAAGCTCTACTACGGCAACGTCAGCGATTACCTCGAGAAGAAAAAGGCCGACCTGGAACTGGAGTCGGCCCGGGCGAATCCCTCCGCCACAAGCACCTCTCGGAGCATCGGCACCGCCGACTCCGACGGCGGTGGCAACCGCAAGGAGCAGCGCCGCCTTGAGGCTCGGGCCCGGGAGGAGCGCGCCGCGAAACTGAAGCCTCTCAAGAAAGAGTTCGAGACTCTCGAAGGCGAAATCGCAACGCTCGAGGCGGAGAAGCTGCAGCTCGACGCGAAACTCGCCGATCCCGAGTTTTTCAAGAAGGGTGAGGAAGCCTCTGCAGCGATGAAGCGGTATGCGGAGGTCGAAGAGGTGCTGGAGAAGCGCGTCACCAGATGGGGCGAACTCAGCGACCGGATCGAGGCGCTGGAAATCGGGTGAGGGCTCAACCCATCCCGACGGAGGCGACGGCCATCGCGGCGATGCCCTCGCGCCTTCCGATGAATCCCATCGCTTCGTTGGTGGTCGCCTTGATCCCCACGGCGCCCGGCTCGATTCCGAGAGCGGCGGCGATGCTCGCCTTCATCGCCGGAGCGTGTTTCATCACGCGCGGCTCTTCGGCAATGAGGGTGCTGTCGACGTTTTCGATGTTGCCCCCTTTTTCGCGCACGAGAGCGGCGGCCTTCTCGAGGATCTTCAGACTGCTGATGCCCTCGATGGAGCTGTCCGAGGGCGGAAACCAATAGCCGATATCTGGCTCGCCGATGGCTCCGAGGATCGCGTCGGCAATGGCGTGGCAGAGGACGTCGGCGTCGGAGTGACCAGCGAGCCCGCGTCCGTGGGGAATCGTGATGCCGCCGAGCACCAGCGCTCGCCCCTCGGCGAAGGCATGGACGTCGTAGCCGATACCACTGCGATAACGCATGGGTGCTTATTCGATGATTCCATCGAGGGGCAGCCTGCCGTTGCTCGAGAGAATGGAGGATTTGTCAGGATTCTTCTCCGAGGGAATCAGAACGACCTTCCCGCCGCCGCGCTCGAGCAGCAACTGACCCGCCGCGATGTCCCAGAGACTGATCGACTCTTCGATATAGGCGTCGAGCCGACCGCAGGCGATGTAGGCCAGGGCCAGAGCGGCACTGCCCATCATGCGCGTCTTGCGGACGCGGTGGGCGATTCGCTTGTAGCGGGCGAGACCGGAATCGATCGCCTCGGCCGATTTGGAGAAACCAACCGTCACGATCGCCTCGCCGAGGGAGGCGCGATGGCTCGGGCGGATCGGCTTGCCGTTGCGTGTCGCAGATCCCTCGAAATCGACCGCGAACAGCTCGTCCATCATCGGATCGTAGATCGCCCCGATCTTCATTTCCCCCTCGTGCCGCATCGCGATGGAGACACAGAAATGGGGGATGCCGTAATAGTAATTCACCGTCCCGTCGATGGGATCGACGATCCATTGGGTGTCGCTCGTCTGATCGCCCGCGATGCCCTCCTCTCCGTAGATGGCGTGTCCGGGAAAGGTCGCGAGGATGAGGCCCTCGATGAGCTTCTGGCTCGCGACGTCCAGGGCGAGCTTGATATCGTGCGCATGGAGGGCATCGACGTCCAGATCGGTCTCGAAATTCGAGCGCAGGAGCGCACCTGCCTCACGGGCGGCGCGGCAGGCGAGTTCAAGTTCGGGGGACATGGTCGACGCCTTTCGGAGGGGACGGATCAATGAGCGTGACAGAATTCCTCGAAGCGGTCGAGTCCCTTCTTGATCACATCGAGGCTCGTCGCATAGCTGAGGCGCACCGAGTGGTCGTGACCAAAGGCCAGGCCGGGAACGGCGGCGACGCGATAGCGGGAGAGCAGCTTTTCACTGAGGTTCATCGAGCTGAGGCCCATCTTCGTGGTGTCGACGAGGAAGTAGAAGGCGCCATCCGGTTCGACGACTTCGATATTGCGGATCTTCTGGAGACGACTCAGCATGTACTGACGACGCATGTCGTATTCTTCGACCATGTCGTTGACGAAACTCTGGTCTCCCTGGAGGGCGGCGAGTGCGCCATACTGCGCGAAAGTCGTCGGGTTCGAGGTGGTGTGGCTCTGGATCGTGTCGATGACTTCGGCGATCTCCGGGGGGGCGGCGGTGTAGCCAAGACGCCATCCCGTCATGGAGTAGACCTTGCTGAACCCGTTGATGGTGATCGTCAGCTTCTTTGCGGCCTCGCTGATCGAAGCGGTCGAGACGTGCTTCTTGCCGTTGTAGAGGAGCTTCTCGTAGATTTCGTCCGAAAGGATGATGATGTCCTCCGACGCGGCAATTTCGACGAGGGCCTCGAGTTCCGCCTTCGTGTAGACCGAACCGGTGGGGTTGTTCGGACTGTTGAGGATGAGCATGCGGGTGGCCCCACTGATCGAGTCTTCGAATTGTTTCGGCGTCAGCTTCCACTGATTCTCACGATCTGTCTCGACGATGAAGGGCTCGGCCCCGACGAGGCGAACCATGTCGGGATAGCTCGTCCAGTAGGGCGCGGGGATGATGAC
Organism: uncultured Verrucomicrobiae bacterium; assembly: GCA_937898895.1. Classification (GTDB taxonomy): domain Bacteria; phylum Verrucomicrobiota; class Verrucomicrobiia; order Verrucomicrobiales; family DEV007; genus Arctic95D-9. The sequence continues at coordinate 6,067 of CALDKL010000398.1, forward strand.
TTCGTCGCCGGGGTTGCAGCAGGCCAGGATGGCGTTGTAGCAGGAGTGTTTCGCCCCGCAATTCACCGAGATCTGGCTGGGCGAATATTCGATGCGGTTGTCCTTCGCGAGTTTGTCCGCGATGGCCTTCTTGAGTTCCGGAATTCCCGTGACGGCGGTGTATTTCGTCCGCCCCATCTGAAGCGCTTCGCTGGCTGCATCCTTGATGTGTTGGGGGGTGTCGAAATCAGGCTCTCCGGCTCCAAAGCTGGCGATGTCCTGCCCCTCGGCCTGCATCTTTTTCGCCTGGGCGGTGATCGCGAGTGTCAGGGATGGGGTGATCTGGGAGAACTTGTCGGCAATCAAACTCATGTCTTGGGGATGGGATGGGAATTTCGACCCTGATCCGCGATTCGCCACCGATCCCGGTGATTCCATCGGGGATGCGGAGCGGGTCGGGGAAGACCGGGCTTTCACGATACAACTCACCCGCATAAACGGGGATTTGGTGATGGCTCGACCGCAACTCCGTAAACAATGCGGATGGCTCCTCTAACCGATTTGGGGCCGGATTCAAGCGAAATGCGCCAGAGACGGGATTTTGTCGGAGCGGGTGGTTCCTTCGGATCACGGCTTTCCTGGGTTGCATCGGTTCCGGGTGAGGGCAGAATGGTTCTTGCTCGTTTTGCCATGCCCGCTGCCCGAAACTGTTTTGCCTTCCTCGGCACCGACGAGGCGCTCGTGAAAGAGGCTGCCATGAAACTGGCCGAGAAACTCGCGCCCAGGGACAATGAATTCGGACTCGAGATCGTGAGCGGGGCCGCCGACAATGCGGACCAGGCCGTCCAGATCGTGGGGAGGGCGATCGAAGCAATCCAGACCCTGCCCTTTTTTGGAGGGGAGAAAGTCGTATGGCTCCAGGGGGTGAACTTCCTCGGTGAGTCCCAGGCGGCGAAAGCCGACTCCACCCTCGGTGCCCTCGAGAGCCTCCTTGATTTGCTCGACGCGGGGTTGCCGTCGGATGTCACCTTCGTCCTCAGTGCAGGAGAGATCGACAAGCGTCGCACCTTCTACAAACGTCTTGAAAAAATCGCCAAGGTCGAGGTGCACGACCGGCTCGATACGACCAAGGCCGGATGGGAAAGCGCGGTGATGAGCCACGTCGCCACTCGGGCCACTGCGTTGGGATTGAAGTTCCGTGCCAATGCGCTCGAATGCTTCGTGCAACGGGTGGGTTCGAACACTCGCTCCATCGACAGCGAACTGGAAAAGTTGTCCCTCTACGGGGGGGATCGGCACATCACCGAGGACGATGTCGCAGCCGTCACTTCGACGAGCCACACCGGTTATATTTTTGACATCGGTGAAGCGATCTCGCGGCGGGATCTTCCCCAGACGCTCGAGCTGATCGATTTTCAATTGAATCGCGGAGAAAACGCCATTGGCATCCTCCTGGCCTCCATCGTCTCGAAGGTGCGCCAGCTCCTCCACGCCCGCGACCTCATGGAGACCCACCGGATCGATGCGGGAAGCAATTACTCTTCCTACCAAACCCAGATCGGTCGTCTGCCCGATCACGCCATCGGCCACCTTGGTCGCACCAAGGAAGGCAAGGTCAATGCCTACGGTCTTTTCATGACCGCCCCCGCTGCGCGCCGATTTACGCTCGCCGAGCTTCGCGCCGCCGTCGAGGCATGTCTCGAGGCGAACCGGCGGCTCGTCACCACCAGTCTCGATCCCCGTCTGGTCCTCCACCAGCTCGCCGCCCGCATCCTCGCCGGGAATCCGCCGACCAGTTCCTCCCCCCGACGCCTATGAAACTGATCCTCCTTCCCCTCGTCATCGGACTCTTCGCCGGAGTCATGGCCGGACTCTGCGGCGTCGGAGGTGGCATTGTCATGGTCCCGGCTTTTACCTATCTGTTAGGGATGGAACAGAAGGCGGCCATCGCCACGAGCATGGCGGTGATCGCGCCGACCGCACTCATGGCCATCGTCCGCTTCCAGCAGGCCGGCATGGTGCAGTGGAATATCTTCTGGCCCACTGCGGTGGGTGCCATCGTCGCGGCCTGGGCCGCGACCGGTTGGGTGAAGAAGCTGAGCAACGACCAGCTCACCAAGGTGTTTGCCGTGCTCATGATCCTCGTCGGCATCAGCATGTTCTTCAAAAAATCCTGAGATCTCTCCGCGAACAGCTCCGTGTGCCGGATCGGCGTGCGGCGGCGAAGCCCAGACGACTTCGCCTCACCCCTGGCATCGCGGACACCAGCAGGTCGTGCGACCGCGCAGATCCTCGCGGGCCAACGGGCTCCGGCACCCGCGTCGCGGACATTTTCCCCCGTCGCGCCAGCGATGGTTCATCAGCCAGGAATCGGGCAGATCGCCCCAGTCCGAGCCGATGATTTTCAGGGATTCGCGGGACACGCGGCGCACTTCTTTCCGAATTGCGTCGATCCGACCTACACTGAGCTGACCCGATGGTCTCTGGGGAGGAATCCGCAGCCGCCAGCAGATTTCGTCGGCCATCCAATTGCCAATGCCGGGAAATCCAGGCCGCGCCTTGCGGGAACGGGTCCTCTCGGCACAAGAAAGCCCAGGGCGCCTGGTGGGCGCACGATGGTCCCCCGCCTCCTCACTCCTTCCAGACTCTCACCCCGGTGATGCGGTAGTGTTCGGTGCCACCCGTGCCGAGGGGAAACTCGACGACCTCTCCGACTTTCTTGTCGAGAATGGCGAGGCCACGCTCGGAGAGATACGCGATGATTCCGTTGTCGGGATCCGAATCCCAGGCACCGAGGATGGCGTAGGTCAGGGGCGAACCGGCCCCCACTGGATCGAGCGAAACGACCGTGCCGATGGATGCCTTCGAAGTGTCCGGATTCGCAAAATCAGTGGGCTGGGCCAGTTTCAGGTCGCGCTCCCAGTCGCCCTGGCGTTTCATGAGGACGCGCTGGTATTCCTTGGCCGACTTGTATTCAAAATTCTCGCGGAGATCGCCGTAGGAACGCGCGATTTTGATGTCCTCGCGATTTTGGGGAATTTCTTCGCGGATGAGGCGATCATAAGCAGCCTTTTTCTCCGCATAGCTCGTCTCGGAAACGATGAGCGTTTCCTCCTGTTCCTTCTCGCGGCCGCTCATGAGATCCTGAATCTCGGGATGCAGCTTGATGATCCGGGCCATGAGCGACTTGCGGGTCAACTCATCGAAGGAGGCGGAGCCGACGAGACGGCTCGCAAAATTTCGGATCGTATTGATATTCGCATCGGAGATGAGGTCCGGGATGAGACCCCCATCGTCGGCGACGAGGTCGCGAAGTCGGTTGGCCGAGCGCACGGAACCCTCTTCGTTGAGCTGATCGGCCTCGAGGGAACTCATCACCGAGAGACAGAGGGTCGGGGTGAAGACGGGTCCGGAGAGCCCCTTGCGCTCCCGACAGATCCAGGCGAGCGCGTCAGAGGTGAGGGTGCGCTGCTGCAGGCCGTTCTCCATGTAGCCGAGGAGGGCATCTTTCTGATCGGCGGCATCGAGGCAACTCCCGATCTCGCCGATGGAACGCAGATTGCAGGCTCCAATGAGACCGAGCATCTTCGTGATCCATTCGTCCCCAAAGGCGGCAGGGAAGCTCTTGAGAACCTGACGCAGGCGGGTCAGGGAAAGTTCCTCGAAAAGTCCGGGAATGGCGCTCTCGTCGGCAGCGAGAATTCTCGCGGCAGTGATCTGGCCCTCGGTGGAAGGGGAGCCTTTGATCCGGGCCTGGAGTTCGTCACGGATGAGGATGAGTTCGACGGCGGGGGCATACTGCAGCTTCACCCCCTTGCTGGCGATTTCGCTGATCTCGCTGACGAGTTCGACGAGATTGTCTTGGTGATCCTTGAAGGCATTGATCTCCTTGATGATCACCTCGACGGCCCTGACCTTGGCGCGAAGGTCGCGGGCGGCCCGGAATTGTTCGATGAGTCCCTGAGAGGGATCAAAATCATCCTCGCGCATTTCGAGTGGGTCCGAGCGCTTCGCGGGCACGATAAACTGCATGTTCTCCCGCAATTTTTTCTTCGTCGATTCCCACCAGCCCTTGTATTTGCCCTCGGGGATGACGTGTCCCTTGAGCATTTCCTCCAGTTGATCGAGGGACAGGCGACCGCCGCTGCCAGCGAGGACGTGCTTGACGAGTCCGACCGGATCTTTCTCGGCGAGTTCTTTCAGGCCATCCGAGGCGGTGAACCGTTTTGCGAGGAAGGAATCTTCGGTGAGAGGGGCCAGGGACATGGCCGCGAACTTCATTCCCAGCTCGTGGCCCTTCTTGGATTCGAAATCGACAATGACCTTTACCCCGAGCCGATCCCATTCCACGATCTTCCCGACTCCCCAGCTTTTGTGATGGCAGTAGGTGCCTGG
>CALDKL010000399.1 GCA_937898895.1 uncultured Verrucomicrobiae bacterium
ACTCGTCGACCATGCGGATCCTCTCCTTGCCCGAAAGGAGTGGAAAAAGAAAGAAGAGATTCTTCGCGTCGGGATGCCGGGGCCACATGTCGTTCGAGTAGGGTATGCCGAAATACTCGTCGAAACCGTGCTGCAGAGGCAAAAAACGCTCGTGATCGCCGAGATGCCACTTCCCGAAGATGGCGGTTGCGTACCCCTTCGACCGGAAGACCTCTGCGAGCGTCGTTTCCTCGGCCGCGATCCCGGTGGGGTGGCCCGGGCCGAGGGCCCCATGAATGCCGACCCGGTTCGGATAACAGCCTGTCAGCAATCCCGTGCGTGAAGCCGAGCAGACCGGCTGCGCTGCGTACCATCGGGTGAAGTGCCGCCCTTCCCTTGCCATGCGGTCGAGATTGGGCGTATCGAACCCCTCGGCTCCATTCACTCCGATGTCGCCATATCCCTGATCATCCGTGAGCAGGATAACGACGTTGGGAATCCTCTCGGAAGCGCGGGCAGCGGCGGCGGCAAGGAAGACGAGTGGGAGGACGAAAGCAATGCGGCTCATGCGAATCCTGGGTTCTCTGCAACGCCTCACCTACCACGGTAGCGGCCTCTCCGACAAGGACGTGATCGCGAACGGATCGGCGATTCCGGGGAGCCTCATTCAATTCGCACCGACTACGTGGAATCCACCATCGCCCCTCCGCTTCTGGAAGGGCGCACTTTCGATGACTCCGTAGAGAATCTGCCGCAGCGTGCCCCCGCTCTTCCGGGCATCCGCGACAATCTTGTCAATCGTCGGCGCATCGTAGTACTCGACGCCGCGGCCAACCGCATAGGTCATCAATTTTTCGGCGAGTGCGCGTTCAAAATCATCCCGTCGCGCCGTAGCGAGAATCTGGCTGAGTTCCCGAGCATTGCTGAACTTCTCTCCGGTCATTAGCTGCCCGCTCGTGTCGATGGGCTGGCCTCGATCCTGATCCCGCCAGATGCCGATGGCATTGTAATTCTCAAGCGCAAGACCGATCGGGTCCATCCGCACATGGCAGGAGGCGCACAGCTTCTCTTCGGAGTGGATCTTGAGCAGTTCGCGCAAAGTCAGGTTTTTTCGTTCACCCTTGGCCGCCGCCTCGAGCGGAGGCACATCGGGAACCGCCGGTGGAGCGGGAGTGGCGAGGAAATTCTCGAGGACAAAGAGCCCACGCTTCACCGGCGAGGTCCGCGTGGGATTGGAAGTGACGAGATGAAAGGTGGCCTGACTGAGGAGCCCTCCCCGATGTTTCTCGGCCGGAACATCGACTTTGCGCATGTGGGCACCTTTGACCCCCTCGATCCCATACCACTCCGCGAGCGGCTCATTGAGGTAGGTGTAGTTGGCCGTAAGCAATTCCGTCGCGGGACGGTTCTCGCGGAGGATGTGGGCGAAAAATTCCTCGCTCTCGAGCCGCATCGACTGCCGGAGGCGGCCATTGAAAATGCGGCGCGCCTTCTCCAAATCCCGTTCGCCGAGCAGGGAACGCTCGTTGAAACTGAGCGTTTCGACGTCCCTAGCCTGGAGCCACTGCCCGACAAAGTTGGTGATCATGCGTTTTGACTTGTCGTCCTTCAGCATTCGATCAACCTGGGTGCGGAGATTGGCCCGCAGCTTTCCTTCACCGGCGAGCTTGCGCAACTCCTCGTCGGGAATGGAACTCCAGAGAAAATACGAGAGTCGCGAGGCCAGCGCATACTCATCGAGAGGAACAATCTTGCCCGGATTGTCAGGCTCGGGCTGGATCTCTGCGCGCAGCAGAAACCGCGGACTCACCAGGATCGCAGTGATGGCCTCGGCGATGCCGTGTTCAAAATTGTAACCGGGTTGGGTGTCGACCTGGCGGGCGAGAGCAACGAGGCGCCGAAGGGTCTCATCATCGACGGGCCGCCGGAACGCCTCCGTGGCGAACTTTCGGAGAATGGCCTCCCGATAAGGATCGCGGGCCTTTTCGTCCGTGGGCGGCGGCCCCTGGGAAAAGAGATGGCGCACGCCCCAGGGGTAGTCCTTTTTGCTGCCATCGAGCGGGCCCCGAATGCGGAAACTCTCCACATCGACGGCGAGTTTGTTCTCGCCCTTTTGCGGTGGATCGCCGGTTTCAGTGGCAAGCCAGAAGGTCGCATCCTTTCCCTGTTTCAGGACCGCCTTGGTCTGGAGGGTGATGCGTTCGGAATTGTCCCACCCGAGTTTGCGTTCGGTTAGAGTCTTGTCATCGAGTCCGATTTTCAGAGTTGCGGTGTTCGAGGTAGCCTCGTCGGACCCGCGGACCCGGAAATCGACGCGAATTTCGTACTCGCCATCGTGGCTCACCCAGGGCCTGGACTGCATTTTGCGGGAGTGATCAAATGGCATCCAGTCGAGCGACCAGTCTTTGCTGCGCTCGTCCCTGAAGGCCTTCACATCGAACCACCATTCCACGATCTCAGGGCCTGCGGTGGGCACAGATGCCTCGACGATCAGATCCGCAGCCTCGAGATACTTTTCCATCAACAAGGGCGAGATACTGAGAACATCCCCGATAGTGTCGAAGCCGTAGCCGGTGTCATCCGCCGGGAGAATGTCGGCGGCGTTGAAGTCGTACTTCAGTAAATCCCTGATCGAGTACCGGTATTCCTCGCGATTGAGACGACGGATCGTGACACGCCCCGGATCCGGGTTCTTTGGATCGATTTTGAAGACGACCGATTCGATGAAGGCGAGGATTTTTTCCTTCTCCTCGGTCCCGAGTTGCGGTTTGTCGGACGGAGGCATCAGGTTGCTCCGGACGTTCTTCCAGATCTCGAACCAGATGTCGAAGTCCTCGAGGTGTGCCTCGAGGGAAGCGTAATCGTCCATCGCGAAGTCCCCCTTGCTTGCTCCGTCTCCGTGGCAGTCATAGCAGTGCTCGACGAGGACAGGCTCGATCGCTGCGTAGGATTTCACATCGGCCCGCGCCTTTGCCAAGCCGACGAAAGCGACCAGTAAAACGAGGGGACACAATAACAGTCGAAGACGGATCATTAGGCAGGTAGCAATGCTCAAATCCTCGCACAGGCCATCGGCTCTTTCAGCCCGATTCCTTCACGCCTTTGCGTAGTCGCCATGGACCCATTCGGGTCCGAAAAAGGGCGAATGGAGTAGCCTGGTCAGCCCCCCACAGATCCGGCAGCTTCGGAGATCATGGACTCGAGATCCGACTTCGAGGCGACCCCGCGGGTGGCGACAATGGGATGCCCGTCTTTGAAAACGATAATCGTCGGCACCGAATGAATCCGGTAGCGCATCGCGAGTTCGGGGGCAGCGTCAATGTCGACCTTTGCCACGACCGCAACTCCGGCCTTCGCTGCCGCAATCTGCTCGATGACAGGCCCCAGCATCTTGCACGGGCCACACCATTCCGCATGGAAATCCACGAGGACGGGCAGGGTGGTTTCGGCGAGAGTTGCATCGAAGTTCGACGAATTGAGGTGCAGGACTTTCATGTTCAGAAGGTATGGAGTTCACCAGGAAAGACGTCTCCTCTCGAAATTCCTTACAGAGGCAGGGAACGTGTGGGAGTGGCGCGGTTCAGCGCGAGCTGGGCAGCCGCAACATCCGCCCAGCCTAACAAGAAAAAAAGGGGGGGCTGCCAAAACGTGGCTCAGCGAAGGCATTCATTCAATGAGTGAACTTCGATCCCGCCGCATTCCCTTATGTAAGCCTCACGCACAGCCCCTTTGAAGATCGCTCGCCTCGGGACGGAATCGGTCATTTCTTTCGGGTTTGATCAGCCCTCGGGCCGCTTGCTCAGGCAGTCGGGGTCACAGTCGGGGTCTGGCAACAAATCCCAATTCCAACGAACTTCACGAGAACTTTTTCACCCACCTCCGAATC
>CALDKL010000400.1 GCA_937898895.1 uncultured Verrucomicrobiae bacterium
GCTCGCCGACGTGGAGGAGACCATGGTGAAAAATCCCCAACGAACCAGTTTCAGTTGTGCGCCGAATGATTCCACTCGCCACGGTCATTGTTGCTGTGCAAACTGCCGCGCCTGGGATTCACCCGATGCGGAGCCACGCCGGTGGATGTATGAAGGCGGAGAGGACATTCAGGGGGTCGCACTCTCGGATCGGCAGGTGCGGCTGGCCAACACCCTCGCGCGGATGCTCAACGAGCGGCATCCCGGCCGGAACCTGACTGCGTCCATTCATGCCTACGGATATTCCTGTCCCGCGCCGATGCGCGAGACGCCTTCGGACCAGGTCTATGTGGCCCTTGTGCACGGATTTCTCTTTGATCTGGATCGGGCGGATGGGCACTCACCTCTTGGCACAAAGGTGAAGGATGAATTCATTGCGTGGCTGGCGAAGACGAAGAATGTCATCTGGCGCCCGAATCTGGGTGACTATGCCCGATGGCAGAGTGGCGGGCCGGGCGAAATCACCCACGCCGGAGAAGTCTTTCGCCGTGTCGCGCAGATGGGAGTGAAGGGCATTCACATCGACCTCGTCGGTTCCTGGTGGGCTACGCAGGGTCCGCAATACTACCTCATGGCCCAGCTCGCATGGAATCCGGAACGGACCGTCGAGGAGATCATGGCCGACTACTTTCGAGCCGGGTTTGGCCCCGCAGCGGAGCCAATCAGGCTGTACTGGATACTTATGGAAGAGGCCCGACGCAAGGTCGGGCTGGAATTGGAAACCTGGACCACCGTTTTTTCCCCCGATCTTTTTCAGAATGCCGCCGCGATTCTCGACCAGGCCGAGGCGAAGGTCGGTTCGAACGACGAATATGGTGCCCGCATCGCCTTTGTCCGTGCCGGACTGGACTACCTGCGTCTCAACACGGCGAACCAGGCTCTCGTGCGGCAGATCATCGACGCCCCTGAAGCATCACCCCGTCTGACGGCGGAATTGGAGAGCAACTGGCAAAAGATCGAGCAAATCGTCGAGCGTCACCCCGAAGCGCTGCCGCGCAATTCAGTCAGTAACAGCAAAGGCGGCGATCTGGAGTACATTCATCCCAAGGCCGACCACAAAGCCCTCGAAGCCGCCCGAATCCGAAAGAAGGAACTCGACGAACGGCTCCGCGTGACCGTGAAACCAAAGTGACGCCGGGGCCACGGTCGGAATCGGTTTCCGATGACAGGGTTTGAAATTCAAACGGGATTGTGGAATCGCAACGAAGTCTGCGGGAGTCTTGAAAATCCCTCGATTTCGCCGCAGAGCAGAATCAGGGCAGGGCGCATTGCCAAGCGCCCCCACCATTCCGGCTACGGACGAGATTCGGGAGGTGCTTGTTGGGGGCGCAATCCTTCCGCCGCATGACCTCTCGCGGCCCTCGCCAAACGATGCCCTGTTCACCATCGGTTTTCGGGTTGATGGGACGATGCACGAGGCAGGGTGCGCATTCGCGTCCACCCGTCCGAGGGACGTGCCGTGCAGATATCCCTTGCTCTCGAAAAAGGCCCGTGTTCTTTTCGATCCATCCGTGTCACCCTGGGATTCCCGGACAAGAGGAACAGGGCAACCGACAAACCCATGATAGGAGCGAGCCTGTCTCCAAGATCGATCCCTCGTGCTCCTCGCCTTTTCCTCATGACCGACTCCATCTCCCTCCTCACCCGCTGTTTCGCCGTGTCGCTGGCGGGCCTCGCGATCCTGCCTCCGGTCTCTGCGGAGCCGCCGCTCGATCCGCAGGCAGCGATGGAAAAAAAGGCGCTCTTCGCGCCCGAGGAGGTGAAAGCCTGGGATGTCGCGGAGTGCGAGGTGGTGACCTCCGCAGCGCATGTGAAGGACGCCGCGCAGGCTCTGCACTGGCACGTAAAGGTGGACTACCATGCGGGGGAAAAGGCGTATCCGGTCGGCTGGCCGAGGACCGGGCGCACGTTCAAGGCGGGCGCGGAGCAGGACTGGTCGGGCTGGGATTATCTGCACGGGTGGATCTATGCCGAGACCTCGCGCACTACCCTGCCGCGCAAACCGGCGGGCGTTACCGTGAAGAGCGCCGGAGATGCGCCGGACTACCTTCACCAGTTCACGGATCTGAAAAAAGGGGATTGGACCGAGCTGCTAATTCCAATTTCGGAAATTTCTTCCGCAGCGGCGGTGAACCGCCTGCAGTTTCATCTCTCAGAGTCGGATTACAGCGACGGCGACACGCTCGATCTGTATGTGAGTGATCTGGCCCTGCTGCGCCACAGCACGCCAACCCTGCTGACCTTTGTTCCGGAGCGGTCGGCGATGTATGCGGACGCGGATTTCCTTCCGGTGATGGCTCGGGTGACCGGGCTGAAGTCTGGCGAAACCCGCGAGCTGACCTGCGAACTGCGGCGCGGCGCAGAGTTGGTGACCCGCATCACCAGGCCAGTGACGCGCGGTGAACAGCGCCTGCTCCTCGACCTGGCCGGAAAGGGCCTCGCCCCCGGCGATTGCGATGTGGTGGCCACCCTGGCCGGCCAAACCAAGCCGATCACCGCAAAACTCCGCTTGGTGGAATCTCCCTGGAAATAAACTCTCATGCGCTCTGCTTCCCTTTGCTGTTCCCTCGCCCTGATCCTCGCCCTGATCCTCGCCCTGATCCTCGCCGGAGGCTCTGCGGCCGCCGCGCCGTCGCTCTTCGACATGGGCACGGAAAAATCCGCCGTGTATGAGGG
>CALDKL010000401.1 GCA_937898895.1 uncultured Verrucomicrobiae bacterium
CTTTCCAGCCACCCATGCCCCGCCTCGTTCCCTCTACGCGGGCTTCGCAGCTCCAGGGAAGGGTGCTTTCCCAAGCGCCCCCCACCTTTCCGGCCACCCATGCCCCGCCTCGTTCCCTCTACGCGGGCTTCGCCGTTCCAGGGAAGGGCGCTTTCCCAAGCGCCCCCCACCTTTCCAGCCACCCATTCCCCGCCCGAGGCCTGGCAAAGTCTCGTCCCCAATGGAACCAGGGTCAGGATGTGGTGGAGCAAGGCATGGCAGTCTCGTCTATCCCCTCGTCTACGAACATGCGTGACACGGAGCGAGTTTCACTTCGTCTTCATGACATAGCGTCCGTCCCAATCCTCTCCCGGAGGCCTTGCCTTCATTTCGTTGCATCGCCCAATCATCACGAGAGAGGGGTTGTCATGGACTCCGGGAATCCGGCCTGGGCGAAAGGGCTCGATCCGGGAGGACCGTTCGAAGGCGGCCACGGCACCCTCCCAGTCCCGGGCGAGGTATTTCTCGATCCCCTCCGAGTAGACCTCGATGCACTGAGCCGTCTCCGTCGGAAGCTCGTCCGCAAACCCAAGGACTTCGTACATTTCTACCGGCTGCGAGCGACCCTTCACCACGGTCCGGTCGAGATACCGATAGACAAGATCGTCTTTCACCGAGCGCGCCGCAGTTCGAGTTTCGCCAGTGACCATGGCATAGACGCCATAGCTCTTCGCCCCGCTCTCGCAGCGGGCCGCGAGATTCACCGTATCGCCCATCATGGTGTAGTTGAAACGACGCGCGGATCCCATGTTGCCGATGACGGCGAGTCCCGTGTTGAGACCAATGCGCATCCGCATCTGCCAGACGATCTCGGGCCAAATTCCCTCGCGACGCCATTTCTCGCGGAGTTCCGAGAGTCGGCGGTGCATCTCGATAGTCACCGCACAGGCCCGGTAGGCGTGATCCGGAAAGGGGGCGGGGGCTCCGAACATTCCCACGATGGCATCCCCGATGTACTTGTCGAGCGTGCCGCCTCGGCGAAACAGCACCTCGGTCATCTCGCCGAGATAATCGTTCATCAGGCGCACGAGCGGTTCCGGACCGAGCACCTCCGAAAACGTCGAGAAGGCCTCCACATCCGAGAAAAAGGCCGTGATCTCCATTTCCTGTCCGCCCAATTTTGGATCTTCACCCGACTCGATCATGGCATCGACCACCTCGGGAGGGGCGTAGGTACCGAACAAACTCCTGATCCGGCTCTTTGCCCGCATCTCGAGGACGAGGCGATCGAGGAGGGCGGCTCCCTGCACGATGAGGAAGCCGGCGACAGGAAGAAAGAGCGGCCACTGCAGGCTGCGTTCGACAAACAGGAAACAAGCCATCCCAACATAGACGGCGGCGAGGAACAGCGGCACGACGACACTCCAGGTCACCGACGAATTTCGCAGGAAGTAGAGAGTCCCCCACACGAGCGGGAGCCAGCCCAGGAGCACCTGCCACAGGGGAACGATACGGAGATAGTCGGCCCGGAGGATCGTGTTCAGGGCCGCTGCCTGGACAAAAACGAGGGGTTCGCGAGGCGAATAGGGCGTGGACACGAAGTCAGCGAGCCCCTCGGCCATTTGGCCGACGAGGACGATGCGCCAATCGGGACGCGCGCGTGCGATCCCCTCGAGCA
>CALDKL010000402.1 GCA_937898895.1 uncultured Verrucomicrobiae bacterium
GCGAACCGCATGATCCATCGCGAGTCCGGCCAGCTCTTTATGGGCCCCTATGCGATCGACGGAGAGGGCAAGGTCCGCGTCATTTCCTACTCGGAAATGTTCGGTCGGCCCACTGCAAATGCGCGGCATCTCGCGGATCCGACCGGGAAGATCTACTGCGCTTCGATGGAGGAGGCACTCTATGAGATCGATGTGAGATCCCTCGCCGTGACAACGCTCTACCGCGATGAGCAGGACAAGACCCCCGGCCCCAAGGCCGATCTGCCGGGCTACCACGGAAAGGGGATGTATTCCGGTCAGGGGGTGCTCGTCTACGCAAACAACGGCGATCATTCTCCCGAGGCGAGACGTGATCCCTTCGTGCCCTCCGGCGTGCTCGCGGAATGGGATGGCAGCACCTGGCGGGTGGTGCGCCGGGCTCAATTCACCGAGGTGACCGGCCCCGGCGGAATCTTCGGGAATGAAAGCCCCGCGACCGATCCGCTCTGGAGCATCGGCTGGGATGCGAAGTCGCTGCTTCTCATGCTGCGCGATGGTGGCAACTGGCATTCCTATCGTCTGCCGAAGGCGAGTCACAGCTACGACGGTGCCCACGGATGGAATACGGAGTGGCCGCGCATCCGGGAGATTGGCGAAGGGGACGCCCTCCTCATGACGATGCACGGGATGTTCTGGAAGTTCCCGAAACGATTCTCCCTCGCCGACACTTCCGGCATCGCCCCGCGCTCGACTTACCTGAAGGTGATCGGCGATTTCTGCCAATGGCAGGATCGTATCGTCTTCGGCTGCGACGATTCCGCGAAAAGCGAGTTTCTCAACAAACGCAAGGCGAAGGGCGAAATCGCGGGGCCGCAATCGCAGTCGAATCTGTGGTTTGTCGAGCCCGAGAGGATCGATCAGCTGGGTCCCGTCATCGGGCGCGGATCGGTGTGGCGAAAGGAGGAAGTCGCTGCCGATGCAAAGTCCGATCCCTACCTGTTCGGCGGATTGAAACATCGCGCGCTGCATCTCGCTCACGAAGGAAAAGGGGAGTTGCGTGTTGCCCTCGAGATCGACCGCGAAGGCAAAGGGGGGTGGGAGCGGCTGCGCACCGTCGTCCTCCCGCCGCAGGGTTATGTCTGGACTTCCTTTGCCGAGGCCGAGCCTGGCGTCTGGATTCGCCTTTCTCCCTCGACCGATGCCATCGGCCTGACTGCTGTTTTCACCAACGCGGGCGACGATGAGCGTCCCGCTGGTGCCGCAGCTCCCGCAAAATTCGCCGGGATCGCCACCGCCACATCCACCGCGACCACGGGCGGCGTCTTTCGAGCGCGCAGCGAGAACCAACGCAATCTCCATTTTGCCGCTCGGACGAAAGAGGGTTCACTGGGACTCTATACCCTGTCGGATACCCTGACATTGACACCGGAAGACAACGCTGCCGAGCATTCGTGGCTCGAGGAGCACGCCGCGATTCCTCCGCGCGAGGGGGTCATTGCCGGCGATGCCGCTTCCGTGATCTACACCGACGATTCGGGGAAACGCTTTCGTCTGCCGCGAGGTAGTGCCGTCTTCGATCAGGACAATCCGCTCGGCGGAGAGCGCCTCTGCCGCGAGGTCGCTACCGAACGAGATCTCTTCAATTGCCACGGTACCTTCTTCGAGCTTCCGGCCGAGAATGCCGGCGGATTCAGTCGCGTCCGACCCGTTGCGACCCACAGCCTGCGCATCGTCGATTACGGCAGCTATCGCGGGCTACTCGTCATCTCCGGTGTCGATCTTGCGGAGGCCGGGGAGAATCATCACCTCATTCGCAGCAGTGATGGCAGGACGGGCCTCTGGGTGGGGGCGATTGATGATCTGTGGGAACTCGGCAAACCCGTTGGATCAGGCGGCCCCTGGAAGGACAGCGCCGTGAAAGCCAATGAGACCTCCGATGCGTATCTGATGACGGGATACGACGAGAAGGAACTGATTCTGTCCGCCGACCGGGCGACCAAAATCACGGTCGAGGTCGATCTCACGGGGATGGGCGACTGGGCGAGCTACCGTGAGTTTGTTCTCGAATCGGGTAAGGAAGTGAAGCACGTCTTTCCCGATGACTTTCAGGCCTATTGGATTCGCTGCCGCAGTGAGTCCGCCGCCACTGTGACGGCGTGGTGCGAGTATCGGTGAGGGATGCTTGCGCTCTCCCTATTCCTGCTCCGTTTCTCTCCCCGATCGCTCCAACTCTCCCACGACCCGGAACCCGTCCCGATCAAGCAGAAAGATCTCGAGACTCACGGGAAACTGCGCCCGCTGGTATTCCTCGACGAGGGCGGGGCCGAACTCTGCGAGCGGGCCGCCGGTCGCGGGAAAGAGATAGATCCGATTTCGTTCCAGGAGCAGCACCTGTATGCGGTCGCCGAGCGTCTCCCGGAATCGCTCGTGCAGTTTCGGGGAAAGGATCACGCTCGTCAGAAACGGATCTTCCTCTGCCAGGATCGCATAGAGGACGATGCCGCGGTGGTCGCGCACGAGCTTCGGCGTGAGGTTGGTTGCGATTTTGTCGGCGACTTCGCGAGCGGCCGGGAAAAAGGTCTCCCAGGTGAGGCCGCGTTCCTCCCAGGTTTTTTTTGTGAAGGGCCGCACGCCGAAGTCCCACTCGTAATGCGCCGCCATCCGGGTCAATTTGGCACCCTCAATCGGGCCGGTGATGTCGAAGGACTCAAAAGCTCCGCCGAAGATGATGCCGATGCGGCGGGCGGGCACCACCACCTCCTGCGGCTTGATTTCCTGCGCGGCGAGCGGAGCGGCAGCGAGGACGAGGGCGAGAAGCCAGAGAGTGGGATTTCCGTTTGCCATTCAGTGGATGAGGAGGTTCGATGCGGGCTAACAACGCTACCCGCAGATGATCACATTTCTAGAAGGAACCCTCGAAGAAAGTTGGCCGGGCCGACTCGTCATCAACGCCGGCGGTGTCGGGTACGAGGTGATCGTGCCTCTCTTCGGCGATGAACAATTCGGGCAGGCGGGAGCCAGAACGCGGGTGCTCACCCATCACCACATCCGCGAACAGGAGCAAACTCTCTACGGCTTTCCCGACGAGGATGCACGGGATCTGTTCCGCCTCCTCATTCATCACGTTTCCGGGGTGGGGCCGAAGATGGCGATGTCCATTCTCAGCGGCATGGCCACCTCCGATTTTAAGGATGCGGTGGTGCATGGCGACATCGGCACGATTTCGAAGATTCGGGGGCTCGGCAGAAAGACCGCCGAGCGCATCGTCCTCGAGTTGGCCGACAAGGTCGGGGTGAAGGACGCGTGGCGGGCGCAGTCGGCCCGTGCCACGCTCACGCCCGAGGCCGTGGCAAAGAACGACGCCCTCCTCGCGCTGATCTCTCTGGGCTACAAGCAGGTCGAGGCGCAGAAGGCAATCGAGAAGATGCCGGATCATTTGTCGAAGCCGGATGAAATGTTGCGGGCCGCCCTGCGTCTCCTGCAAGGGTGATGCCTTCCCCTGTCATTCCTCCCCCATCGTCCGCCATGTCCGATCCGATCCGCCGTGCCGAACGCGTCCGTGACGCGATGCCGAAGGGTGGACTCTTCGCGGAGAAGGAATGGCGGATTTCTCCCGAGCCCTTTGTCCTGTCGAAGGCGGAGGTGCGCCAGCTCGTGCAACTCGGCCCGCTCTTTCTCCGGTTTCAAAAGACCTGCGATCTGATCTATCGGCGCAGTCGGGGAGGTTCATTGCCGGGCTGGATCGCGGGAGACCTCGACCGGGGCAAATCCGAGCCGCTCCTCCGGACGGGACTCGCCCACGCGACTCTGACCGAAATGCCGCGAGTGATCCGACCCGATCTGATCCTCACGTCGAAAGGCTTCTCCGCCACCGAACTCGATTCCGTGCCCGGCGGCATCGGCCTGACGGCCTGGCTCGGCGAGACCTATTCGGCGCTGGACCCATCCCATGCGATCATCGGGGGAGCGGGGGGGATGTTCACGGGTTTCGCCTCGATCTTTGCGAAAGGCGAAGCAGATCTGCTGGTGTCTCGTGAGTCGGCCGACTATCGCCCCGAGATGGAATGGCTCGCAGGTCGCCTTCCGGGGGAATGGCGTGTCGCAGATGCGGAGAGCTACGATGGGGCGAATCGAGACGTGTATCGATTCTTCGAACTCTTTGACCTGCCCAATTTGCCCGCGAGCGGTGCGCTCATGGAGGCGGCTGCGGCCGGAAGGGTGAAGGTGACGGCACCCTTCAAGCCGTGGCTCGAGGAGAAGATGTGGGCGGCGCTGTTCTGGTCGCACCCGCTCCGCGAAGTCTGGAAACGCGAATTGCGCGAGTCGAACTGGAATCGCCTGCGCTCGATCTTTCCGCAGAGCTGGATTGTGAACCCAAGCGAGATTCCGCATCACGCCGTTGTTCCGGGACTTGAGATCGGGAGTTTCGAAGAGTTGAAGGGTTTTACGCAGAGGGAGCGTGACCTCGTCCTGAAACTGAGTGGATTCAATGCCCAGGCCTGGGGGGGACGCAGTGTTACGGTAGGACAGGATGCTTCCATGATCGAATGGAGTGAAGCCGTCGACCGGGCGATCGCATCGTATGAATCCGCCCCGTACGTGCTCCAGCGGTTTCACGGGGGAAAACTGGTGACCCATCCCTGGTGGAATCCGACGACAAATCGCATCGAGGAGATGGAGGGACGGGCGCGGCTCTGCCCCTACTATTTCGTCTCGGCAAAAGACGCTTCCGTATCCCTCGGCGGGGTGCTCGCGACCATCTGTCCCGCCGACAAGAAGATCCTGCACGGGATGCGCGACGCGATTCTGGTGCCCTGCCGAATGGGAGAATGAAAAAGGGGGGAGATACCCGAGTGAGGAGGGAATTTTTCCAAAATTCGCAAATTTGATAATAATATTCTCCTTATTTTAAAAAGATCCGAAGGATTTGTTGCGTTTTTGCGTATCATGCGTAATAGTTTTGCGGATTCCGACCCCGGTCTGGAAACTGCGACCCTCAGTTTTGTCTAAGCCCTCACCTCGCTCGCTCGTCTGCATGGCAGGAGAGCCACGGAGTCATTCATCTCAGTGCAGAATCAACCAGAGGCGAAAGGAAGTGAAAAAGCTCAAGTTCACCTGCCCGCATTGCGAGGCCAAATTGCGCGTCCCCACTCATCTGGCCGGGGTTTCGGCTCCGTGTCCCAAATGCGGGGAGACGATCACCGCACCCAGTGATATCACGGCGGCCGTCTCGGAACCCGCCGGGGTTCGCCGTGCTCCGGCTCCGGTTTCGGCCGAGCCACGTCCTCGCAGTGTCGTGTCGGCCCCGTCCGTCCCGATCCCTGCTAGCGCTGTGAGCGCTCCCGCGCCCACAATGGCCGCTACGGCGGTGATGGAGCCCCCGACAATGACCGCGGGTGCTGGGGAGGTTCCCGTGGTGGCCGAGGCCCCTGCTACCCTGCCGCGGCCCTTCCCTGCGATCCACTCGGCGCCGAACCCCGTTCCGGCGGTGCTTCCCGTGCCCGTTCCGGCCGAGACCGTCGTCGATCTCGCGCCCGCGCCTCCGACTGCGGCCACACCGGGCAGAATCCCACCACCCACCCTCGCCGCCCCCGCGTTTTTCACGCCACCTCCTCCGGTGCGACCCCTGACCCCTCCGGAACCCGAAGAAGAAGACGAACGCTCCGCTCCCCCGGTGGCCCTGGAAGACGAAGAGGACGTGGTCGTGGAAGAACAGTTTTTTGAGGAAGGCCCGGCACCCCTGCCTGCGGCGATGCCGATCACTCAGCCGATCCGGATTTCGGAGTTGCACACGGACCTGCCGATGCCGAGGGAAACCTCGCGGAGTGGCCAGTCCCTGCCGCGCCTCGATGTATCCCTCGGAGGGGAGTCACGGGGGGCTGCGGTGGCTTCCCCTGTCGAAATGACGCCTCCGGCGGGGCGAACGCGCGTGTTCCTCCCTTCGCCTGGGTCGAACCGGCAACCCACCAGCCCGGAAGATTTTCTGACGCCTCCGCCTCCGAAGTCACCCCTGCCGACGCCCGAGGTGCCGATTACCCAAGAACCGTACCCTGACGAAGCCACGGATTTTCGCGAACCCTTCGACCCATTCGTTGAAGTGGAGGTGCCAGAGTCGATCCCAAAGTACACCACCATCCCGATCCCGTCCGAGCACGATGCCATTCCACTCGACGAGATCGAGTCGGAGCCTGAGTTGGAGCCTGAGTTGGAAACCGGGGATTTTGACGCCGCCGAGGGGGACGGTGAATCCCTCGAAACGACC
>CALDKL010000403.1 GCA_937898895.1 uncultured Verrucomicrobiae bacterium
GTAGCCCGCCGGGACAGGCTCGGGCAGGATCGGCACAGGCAGGGCCTTTCCATTGTGGGTCGCCATCGTGATCTCGGTCTTCCCTTCGAAGGTGAAGGAGATCGATCCATCCGGGGCCGGATTGTTTTCACGGGCATAGACGGGTTTTCGCTCCGCGTCGAGGAGTTCCAACCGGAATCCCTTCAGCCGTCCGGCAAATCCGGCGCGGTTCCAAATCTGCACGGAGTCGATCGCCTGGGCAGTGCCGAGGTCGAGTTCCCACCACGGTGCGGGATCGCGCCCTTCGGCAGTGTGGGTCTGGCCGCCTTTGTTGAAATCGGCATCCTTGTTCCCGTCGATGGCACGTTCCGGCACCCCTCCCGCTCCAACGCTGGACTGACTTGCCTTACCCGCTGGCGCAACATTCTTTCCCCGGCTCCTCACCTCGACCTCCGCCAGCGTGAGGACACGTTTTTCGCCACTCAGCGAAATCCGCACATACCGGGCAGAGGGCCGATCCGCCGCATGGCAGTGCAGAGAACCGGCGAGGAGAAGGAACAGCACCATTCGGGATGTCATGGGCCGATCCTCGCACAGCCCGCCCGCCCCTGACAAGACCCCGATCACGGAAAACCCGGCACCGTTCGCTACGGTTTCGTTTCCCGTTTTCCTTCCGCGAATGACTGGATGACCTCGCTGCCGACCTCCCCATCGTACACAAGGAAGCGGAATCTCGAATCGTAGGGGGTGCCCGGATGGATCAAAAACGGGGCCTCCACCATGGGGGAAAACACAAAGTAGGGTTTCGAGGGATGCAGCCGCACCCACTGCGGTGCCCGGAAATTGTCCTTTCCCGGAATCGCGACCACACCACAGCGACTCCCCTCGATCTCTCCCGACATTTTCACCCAGGCGGGACGCGAGTGATTCCCCGCGATCCGATTGTTTCCTTCGCTCGTCACGATCCGGTCCGGCTCTTCCCCCAACCAGGAGGATGGCCCCCGGATGGCCATGCCACCGTAGTGATACCTCTCGATGGTGAGCGGTTTGTTTCCGGCGCAACGCTGCACGAGGTGGAGATCGATCTGATACCGTCCTTCGACGAGGGCCGCACGCACTTCCCAGATCTCTTCGAGGACCGCTTCCGCCCCTCCCGCCGCGGTGAGATCTTCGTAGCGGTGCATCACATCAAATCCGCAGATTTCTCCGCCTGAATGGATCGCAAGCGTGCGAACGTAGGAAATCCGTCCGCTCCCCTGTTTCTGATTCCAGAATTCCGGAGTCCGTCCGTCAAAGGTGGTCTTGGTCCAGGCAAAGAACAATCCGTGCTGGTGCGGATGATCGGGTTCGTAGTCGCCCGTGACGACCTTTCCCGAGGGGGTGCAGAGCGGGTGAATATATCCGGTGCGCCCGTAGAGCGGGTCGTTTTT
>CALDKL010000404.1 GCA_937898895.1 uncultured Verrucomicrobiae bacterium
AATGGTCCACGTGTGTCACCGCCTGGATCGCGGCGCGGGGGATCATGAGTTTTTCGATGCCGCGGGCGGCAGCGAGGGCAACGGGATCACCCGTGCGGTGCCGTGCCTGAACGTCGGCCACGAGGAGCATGTAGGGACTGTCTTCATTCTCGCGCATCTCGAACCATTCATTCACCGCCTCCCGCAGCACGCTGGGAGCGAAGGGACGAAAGGATTCTCGGAATTTGATCTTCACGTTCATGATGCGCTGCATCTCGGGAGAGCGAGGGTCTCCGAGGATGCTACGCCCGCCGAGGGCTCGGGGACCGAATTCCATCCGTCCCTGAAACCACCCTACCACCTTTCCCTCCGCGAGATGGCGGGCGACTGCCTCGACGAGTGCCTCGTCGTCTGGCATCGTGGCAAAGACGGCCCCTTCTCCGCGCAAGTCCTGCGCGATGCCTTCGTCGATGAACTGCGGACCGAGCAAGGTTCCTCCCTGAAGATCGGGCAGACGGGGTTCCCTCGGCTTCTCGAGGAGCTGGTGCCAGACAAACAGCGCCGCCCCGAGGGCTCCTCCCGCATCCCCGGCGGCCGGCTGGACCCAGACCTGTTCGAAGGGGCCCTCGCGGAGGATGCGCCCGTTGGCGACACAGTTGAGCGCAACCCCGCCGGCCAGGCAGAGATTCCGCGAGCCCGTGAGACTGTGGGCGTGGTTCGCGATCCTGAGCATGATGCGCTCGGTGACTTCCTGGATGCTCGCCGCCACATCCATATCGTGTTGTGTCAGGGGCGACTCGGGGGCACGGGCTGGCGCACCGAACAATTCCTCGAACTTTCGGTTCGTCATCGTCAATCCGGTGCAGTAGTGGAAATACGATTGATCGAGCCGGAAGGATCCGTCTTCGCGCAGATCGATGAGGTGCTCGAGAATGCGATCGACGAACGTGGGCTCTCCGTAGGGAGCCAGCCCCATAAGTTTGTATTCCCCGCTGTTGACCCGAAACCCGGCGTAGTACGTGAACGCGGAGTAGAGCAACCCGAGGGAATGCGGAAAGCGCTGTTCGACGAGTGGCGCAATACGATTTCCCTGCCCGCGGAAGATCGAAGTTGTCGTCCACTCCCCCACTCCGTCGGCACAGACGACGGCCGCTTCTTCGAAGGACGACGGGAAAAAGGCGCTTGCGGCATGCGACTCGTGGTGACTCGTATACACGAGGGGACAACCGGGCGGCTTGCCCCGCTCGACGCGGCGCAGACCACCGAGGATCTCGCGGCGGAGAAAGAGTTTCTCCTTCACCCACACCGGCAGTGCTCTCCGGAAACTGGAGAAGCCGCGCGGGGCGAAGGCGAGATAGGTCTCGACGAGACGCTCAAACTTCCGCAGCGGTTTCTCGTAGAAAACCACGTGATCGACCCCGTCCAGACCGATGCCGATCTCGTCGAGACAATAGCGGATCGCATTCACGGGGAAGGACTCGTCGTGCTTCTTTCTCGTGAATCGTTCCTCCTGCGCGGCGGCGACGATCCGCCCGTCCTCGACGAGAGCCGCTGCCGAGTCGTGGTAAAAAGAGGAGATGCCGAGAATTCGCATGGACCCGCGACCCTGAACCCTGCCCGCGCTTCGATCAACCTCCCTTTTCCTTAGCGAGGGCCTCCCGGAGGCAGGGCAGGAGGGCGGCGGAATACGCCCGATTGCCTGCCGGGGTGAGGTGGCGATCCGCGTAATAATAAAGCGGCTGTGCGGTCGCCTCCCTTTCCGTGCGCATCGCCTCGGTCGGATCCTCATAGGCGATCCCCAAAGCCGCGCAGGTGGCGGCGAGTTCCTCTTCGATCTCGAAATGGAGCGGGTCGATCCCGCGAATCTGCGCTGCGGGATCGATGCGATTGTGATCCGGAACCGAGACCACGAGGAGCCTCGCATCGAGTTCGCGGCATCGCCGCGCGATCAGGGCGATCTGACCCCGCGTCACCTCCCAGGCCCGCGCCTTTTCCTTCACTGTGCTGATGGATCGGCCCTTGATCCCCACAAGGCGATAGCGCAGCCCCTTCAATCCTTCCGAAACGAGAGCCCCCGAATAGAGCGCGGGACGATCCCGCTTTTTCACCTCGGCTGGCGCACGAAGGGCGAGCGGATCGTAGGTCGCCAGCACATCGGGGGAAAGATCATCCCTGACGACCCGACCGGAGGCGTCCGCATGAAAGGACGGCTTCTCTCGCCGGGTGTTGTCCTCGAGATCATTCCAGAAAAAGACGAGCAGGACGAGATCGGGTCGCAGTGCCGCACCGAGAGTGTCGAGCACGGCGAGTTCCTCGCGCTGACCGTATCCGTTGCATCCTCCGTTGATGAACTCGACGGAGGGGAGCGCCCTGCCAAGAAGTGCGACGAAGGTGTCTTTGTCAGGAGACCCCAGGCCATAGGTGAAGGAGTCGCCGAGGACCAGCACGCGGCGTTGGAAGGAAGAGGGTCGTTCGCGAAGGAAGTCCCCGGCGGCCCGGAGTCCCTGGCGATTGTGATGAAAGGCATGTTCATACTCCCAGGTCACGATCTCTCCGGAGACCCCCGGCAAAGGGGCCGAAGTCAGCACCGGATGCGGGCCGAAAGGCTGATCGCTCCTCGCCGACGGGGGCTGCCAGAACAGGCGCAGGGCGACTTCGAAAACCAACAGGCAGACCGCGAGGCTCATCATGAGCGCCACGCATCCGAAGATCTTTCGTTTTCCCGAAGACAGTGCCATTCGACACAACATCGCCGCCGCTACCACATCCCGGCAACCGGATTTTCCCCTCCCCTGCCGGAGCCGGAAGGGCGCCCTGTCGGCAGAGAGCGAATGAAAAGCGGGATTCAGACTCCCAGCAATTCCCTCGCTTCCTCCTGCCCCGGCGCGGGATAACCGTATTCACTCGCGGTGACACGGGCAAGTCCGGCAAGGTGACGCCAGCGGAAGGCGGGACGAGTGAGATGAAAATCATCCCACACCGTTTGAAAATATTTCTCCGCGTGGAGCGCTCCGTCCTCGCTCACCGCAAATCGAAGGAGGCGTTCAAAGACAGGTCGCTCGGGCAATTTCAAATCCGCCCATCGGTGCACCACGGCCGCAGCGTGGGACTGGAGCCGTCCCCGCACGGCCTCATCGAGGCGGGCAAGCAAGGCGGGCTCGTCCGATTCCGTGATCGAATCGACCTGTCTCGCCGAAGGTGACGGACTCGCCTTGAGGAGCATCTCGCCCCGACCGGCGGCGCGGTCGCGCGCCACTCCCCAGGCCCCGAGAATGAGGCAGGCGTGGGCATGTTTTCCCGTTCCCGCCTTCGCCAGATTTCGCCAGGCATGGGCTGCGTCGCTCGCGTGGACGCCGACCGAATCCCCATGCACGCTGCCCGTCGGCTTGCCCGAGGATTCCCATTCAGGAATCCGGCCCGGATCGCGCAACACGATCTGATTCGCGGCAAGGGCGAGTGCCTCGCCGACAACCTCTGGCCGATAGCCCGCCGCCAGGGCTGCGGCGGCGGCATCTGCCGCGTCTGCGGGAGAACTGCCGAAGAAGGTCATGCCGAGTTCCTCGACGAAGGCATCCTCCGCCGCCCTGGTTCCGGCTTCGCGCGAAAGCAGGCCGTGCTTCTCGAGAGCGGCAGAGAGGACGCGACCCGGCTCCTCCCATTCGCTGCGGCGGTGGCGCTCCGCATTCAGACAATACCGCAGAGATTGGCGGAGCAGCACCGATGCATGAGCCTCCCCGACGAGCGTCCGCATCTCCCAGGCTCGGCTCGGAAGGACCGTGCGATGCACCTCGATTCCTTCGCGAATCGCTTCGAGCAGTGCATCGAAGGCAGCCGCCTCGCTCGTTCCGCTAAGACCCGCGAAGAGACGCTCGGCCTTTTCGGCATTCTTCTCATGGATCGCAGCGAGCAGCGCAGCGGAGTCCGTGCTACCCGCCTCCGGTGCGGACACGGGCCGGAGCACCTCCGAGGCGCGTCCACCGTGTTCGCCGATCCGGTTGGTGTTCCGATAGAGCACCTTGAACACCGGCAGGGCAGCCTCCTTCTCTGGCAATAGCAGGGACATATTCAGGGCCGGAGAGAGAGCCATGAAGGTGTGGAAGCCAATGTAATCCTCTCCGCCAAACGTCCTTGCGTTGGCGAGAGCACCCGCCGCGATGAGGCGTTTCAGAGCCACCCCCTCCCTGACCTTCGCGAGAAGCCCCGCCTGCAAACCTGCCACTGGCGTTTCCTGGAGAAAGGCAACGAGCGGCTCGAGTTCTCCAAAGGCGAGAGCCCCGGAATCCTCGGCGGCGAGGGTTCGGGGAGCGAGTCCGAGATCCGCCGCAAGGGCGGGGCCGATCGTGGCGACCAGAGTTCCCTGAGCAACTCCGGCCAGAAAACGACGACGTGAGAACGAATCCTGCTTCATGGAAACCTCCGAGGTTCGGGTTGTATCGGAACTTTTCCGAGTTTCTCAGAACGCCCCTCCCTGGGTCAAGAAGGATCCCGGCAGAATCGACATTTTTCCTCTCCACACCTCCTTTACGCGGGACGAAAAATCCTGCTACGATCTCCGGCTGATCCGCCAATGCCTGGAAAGTGTGATTTCAGGGCGAGCGAGTCTTCCCTTTTTTTTTTTTCATAGATTCTCGAGAATCGCCCTCCTCCCGTGCTTCCCCGCCCCTATCCTTCCCCCATGCGACCGACCTCCCTTCTTCTCCTTTCGCTCCTTCTCGCTTCGCCACTCCTCGCGGAATGGCATTCCCACGGCGGATGGGAGGTCTGTGCCTGCAAAGCCCACCTCCTCCGGGCCCTCCCTCTCGACCCCGATGCTGACCACGCCGGGAACGGACTCCGGTATGCGCGAGATCGCGAGATCGACGTAAAACACGTCCGCCTCGAACTCGATCCCGATTTCGGGAAGCGTTCCCTCTCGGGAAAGGCGACTTTGACCTTCATCCCCATCGCCAAGCCGCTCGCACAACTGCGCCTCGATGCGGTCGGGCTCGCCGTGAGCAAGGTCGAGTCATCGGCGTCGCTCCGGGACTGGGACGTCGGAAAGAACGCAATCACCCTGACATTCACTCAACCCGTCACACCGGGCACGGAGACCCGCGTCACGATCACCTACACCGCTGAGCCAGAGGACGGTTGGTTCTTCCGCACCGAGGCGATGGGATATCCGAAGGGCGACGACCATTTCTGGACCCAGGGACAACCCGAGCGCCACCGTCACTGGTTCCCCGGCTACGACTATCCGAACGAACGGTTCACCAGCGAAGTGCTCTGCCGCGTCCCAGCCGGAATGACGGTGCTTTCAAACGGACGCCTCGTCGAAGAGAGTGCTGTCGGAGACAAGACCCTCTTCCATTGGAAGCAGGAACAGGAACATGTGAACTATCTCATCTCCGTGGTCGGCGGGCATTTCAAGAAGCTCGAGGGAAAACACCGCGATCTGCCCCTCGCCTTTCTCACCCCTCCCTCCGAATTTTCCGTAGCGGAGAATTCCTTCCGCGACACGGCGGCGATCCTGGCCTTTTTCGAAGAGGAGACGGGAGTGACGTTTCCCTGGGCAAAATACTACAGCGTGTGCGTCACCGACTTCCTCGCCGGGGGTATGGAGAACACGAGCGTGACCACTCTGACGAGCGGCACCCTGTTTTCCTCCGACTCCGAAAACCTGCGCAGCTCGCATCGGCTCGACGCGCACGAGACCGCGCATCAGTGGTTCGGCGATCTCGTCACCTGCAAGGACTGGTCGCACCTCTGGCTCAACGAGGGCTTCGCGACCTACTACACGCATCTCTACGATGGCAGGAAATCCGGGGTCGAGGAAATGCGATACCAACTGCTCGACGATCTCCGAAAGATCATCGCGAACCCTGACGAAAAGCCCATCGTCTGGCGCGGATACGGCGACCCGATGGAGCAGTTCGACTACCGAGCCTACCCGAAAGGATCGTGGGTGCTCCACATGCTGCGCTCTCAACTCGGCGCCGAACTCTTCCGCACCGCGATCAGGACCTATCTCGAACGCCACCGCAACACCGTCGCAACCACCCACGATCTCGCTGCGGTCTTCGAGGAGGTCTCGGGCCGATCCTGGGACGAGTTTTTCGACCAGTGGGTTTTCCACGGAGGCGAACCGCAGTTGAAGATCGATTATTCCTGGGACGAGTTCCGTCACCAGGCCAGACTAACCGTGAAACAAACCCAGAAGGTGAGTGAGCGGGTTCTGCTCTTCGATCTGCCCTTGCCGGTGCGTTTCATCGACGAGCAAGGAAAACAAAGCGACTTCACCATTCGCGTCCACGAGACGACCGAGGATTTCTATTTCCCGCTGCCGACGAAGGCGAAAATCGTTCGCATCGACCCTGATCTCACTCTCCTGGCGGGGATCAATTTTTCTCCCGCCAACCCGCTCCTCCACGCTCAGTTGGAGAATGCGGACGACATGATCGGACGCCTCCTCGCCGCCACCGCCCTCGGCGGACGCAAGGACCGGGACAGCCTGACTCGACTCGGAAAGACCCTCCGCGAAGATCCCTTCTACGGAGTCCGTATCGAGGCGGCGCGATCCCTGGCAAAGACACAGACCCCCGAAGCCTTTGCGGCACTCGCCGCCTCCCTCGCTCAGAGCGATGCGCGCGTCCGTCAGGAGGTCGTCGCGGGATTGGCAACCTTTTATTCGGAAGCCGCCTTCACGGCCCTGCGCGAGGAGATCACCCAGGAGAAGAATCCGGATATTCTCGCAGATGCACTCGAGGGCATCGGAAAATTTCCCCACGAACAGGTCCGCCCGCTCCTCCTCGCTGCGCTGGACCGCGAGAGTTTCCGCAACCGCGTGGCCTCCGCTGCGATCCGGGCGATGCGGCTCTCCCCCGATCCGACGCTCGCCAAACCCCTCCGCGACCATCTCAGGAAGGAGTCTGCAAACTACCCAAGCATTGACTTTGGTCGCGCTCTCCATGGGCTCGCGGAATTGTCAAAGGATGCGGAAGGGGCGGATCGCGAGGAGACGCGTCGCTTCCTCCTTGCCCAACTCGATGATCCCCGAGAGGAAATCGGCCGGGCCGCCATCCTCGCTCTTGGAGAACTCGGAGATCCGCGCTCGCTTGGTGCCTTGCAGTCCTTTGCTGACTCCGACAATCCGGATCTCCCCAAGACCAAGGCCGCCAAAGAAGCGATCCAGGCCCTGAACGGGGAAAAGAAGCAAGCGAGCGAGGTAGTCGATCTGAGGCGCGAGGTGCTGTCACTTCAGGACGAATTGAAACGACTGCGTGATCGCCTCGATACTCTTGGAAAACAAACCGACGCGGCCCGATCCGCTCCAAAACCACCGACAGCACCCGCTCCGCCAGCGAAATAACCAGCCTTCGAAGCCCGAGAGGGGCTATCCTCCATTCGCCCAGATGGGGTGTTCGCCAAATTCGTGAGCAATCTTTGTTTCCCTCAAGGCGAGAGAGCGGAGAGAAAACCCTTTACGTTTTCTTCGATTCTGATAATTATAAGAGCCACTTCCTTTCCTGAATGAAAGCGTGCTTCCGGCTCCTTTGCTTCGGCTTGACCCTTGCGGGGGGCTCGCCGGGATTGACGCGAGAGCCGACGGACCTCGAGCAATACTATCTGGAACTCATCAACCGTGCCCGGGCGAATCCGAACGGGGAAGTCTCGCGCCTGAGCGGCGAAGTCTGGGGGGATGAGGGGAGCCCGGCCGCTCCGAACCTAAATGAGGGCCTACCACCGGGGACGATCAGCAGTGCGCCCAAACCTCCCCTCGCCTTTGATCCCCGTTTGATCGAAGCCGCCGATGCCTACAGTCGGCTCCTCCTCGAGTTCGAACAGTTTTCCCACACTGCGGATGGGTCGACCTCCAGATCGCGGATGGAAGCGCAAGGCTATGTCTTTGTCCCGAATTCCGCCTCGGGCGAAAACCTCGCAACGACCGCCTCGACCGGACCTCATCCGGTCGACCTCACGAGAGTGTCGAAACACCACGAAGGGCTCTTCATCGATGGCGATGTGGCCGGGCGCGGACATCGACGCAATCTCCTCGAACCTTTTTTTCGCGAGGTCGGCATCGCCATCCTTGCCGACGAGGACGGCGAATCGATTTTCGGCTCGGGATTCAATGAAGTCCTGAGCGCACAAGACTTCGCAACCTCCTCGGGCAGGATCTTCGTCACGGGTGTGATCTTCCACGACGGGAACGCCAATCGCTTTTACGATCCGGGCGAATCGGCCGGCGTCTTACCGCTGCGGATTGAAGATCTCTCGGGGAATCAGGTTGCCTCGGGCACCTCTTTCGCCTCGGGTGGCTACTCGATCAATCTCGCCAGCGTGTCGGTCGGCACCTACCTCCTGATCGCGCAAAACGAAGCCGGTGCGGCGGCCGAAATCCCGTTCGTGTGGGATGGACAGGTCAATGTCAGGGCGGACCTGATCGATCCCTTCATTCCGCACCGCCCCGATGCGCGGATCGGAAAGGCTGGCTCGCAACTCTCCGGAAATGGCATCTACAGCAACACCGGGGCCGAGCAATCCGTGCGGCAGACCGCCACTACCCTGCGGTCCCTAACCTGGAATGTCGCAATCGACAACAATGGAACGCAGACCGATGATTTTCTCATTCTGGGTACTTCGGGGAATCGTCTTTTCCGAATCAGCTATTTCCGCAGTCTTTCCGGTGGCCTCAGCAATGAAACTGCCGCACTGGCGACCGGCCTGTTTCACCGCGACATCCCCACGGGAGAGCGAATCGACTACCGGATCCTCATCAAACCAAATCGGTCCGCCCTCGGCAAACGAGTCGGAATCACCGGCCAGATCCGGGTCATCTCGGGTGGCGATTCCGGCAAGGTGGATCAGGTCAATGCCGTCGTCCTCAACCGCACTCGAAAGACGCGAAACCGACGATAGAGGCAGTGCACTGCGGCCGGGGCATGAAGCGGTGAAAAGGCGCCGGAATCCGTTGCCCTCGCGCAAAACGAGGCTAGATCTTTTCCCGATCTTCCCATGAGTGCCTCACCCCGATTTCTCAGAACCACCGATGGCGGTGCCTTTCCCCTGCTCGGACTCGGCACGTGGAAAATCCCCACTCCCATCCTTCCCGATCTTCTCCCGAGCGCGGTGGAGATCGGTTATCGCCACTTTGATTGCGCCTGTGATTATGGGAACGAGCCCGCTGTCGGCGAAGGATTGAAGCGCGTCCTCGATTCCGCAATCTGCTCGCGCGACGATCTCTGGATCACCTCGAAGCTCTGGAACACCTACCATCATCCGGACCATGTTCGGCTTGCGTGCGAGAGAAGCCTGCGCGACCTCCGGCTCGATGTGCTCGATCTCTACCTGATCCATTTCCCTGTCACGCTGGCCTTCGTTCCCTTCGAGGAGCGGTATCCCCCCGGTTGGTTTTTTGACCCCAGCGCACCATCGCCGAGGATGAAACACGTGCCCATCCCGATCGCCGATACCTGGGGGGCGATGGAAGGCCTCGTCGAAGCCGGACTCGTCAAGCGCCTCGGGATCTGCAATTTCACCACCGGCATGATTCGCGATCTCCAGTCCTACGCCAGGATCGCGCCGCAAGTCCTCCAGGTGGAGATGCACCCCTACCTCACCCAGCAGCGCCTCTTGCGTTATTGTCAGGATGAAAAGATCGTCGTCACGGCCTTTTCTCCCTTCGGGGCCAGCTCCTACGTTCCCCTGCACATGGCCGAAGCAAACGAGTCCGTCCTCGCCGATCCCACCATCGTCGAGATTTCCTCCTCGCACGGGCGCTCGCCGGGGCAGGTATTGCTTCGCTGGGCCATTCAGCGAGGCACCGTGGCCATCCCGAAAACGCAGAGTGCCGACCATCTCCGCGAGAATCTTGCCATTTTCGATTTCGACCTGAGCGCGGAGGAAATGGCGAGAATCGACTCGCTCGACCGGGGGCGCCGCTTCAATGATCCCGCAGAGTTCGGCGAGAGGGCCTTCAACACCTTCTATCCGATCTTCGATTGATCGATCAGGCGGGCCTCGTCGTCGATGCCCCTTCCATGGCATGCTCGTTCTCCGAATCGATGAACTCCGCATCCTGTCTCTGCAGCGCCTCCGGTGTATGGAGAACGCGCCTCACATCGTCGAAGAGAGCGTAGACACAAGGAACGAGGAGGAGCGTATTGAAGAGATTGACGAGTCCTCCAAATGCAAGACTGACCGCCATGGGGATGAGGAATTTCGCCTGAATACTCGTCTCCGTGATCATGGGAAGCAGGCCGATGAAGCTCGTCACCGAAGTCAGGAAGATCGGCGTGAAACGAGCCCTCCCGCCCCTGATCACCGCCTCCATCACGGTGTGGCCCTCGCGTCGGTAGCGGTTCATGAACTCGACGAGGACGAGACTCTCGTTGATGACGACCCCGGCGAGGGCAATCACGCCGATCATGCTCATGATGCTAAAATTCATCCCGAAAAGAAGATGGCCACCGACGGCTCCGATCATTCCAAACGGGATCACCGACATGACGATGAGGGGCTGCGTGTAGCTGCGCAACGGGAGGGCGAGGACCATGAAGATGCCGGCAAGGGCGAGGACAAAGCCTTTCGACAGATCTGAAACACTTTCGCGCTGATCTTTCTGCTCGCCCTGAAACTCCCACATCACGGTGGGGAATTTTTGTCCCATGCGCGCGAGGATATCCGAACGCATCCATTCGACGATCTCGTTGGCGTTCGCCTCCGGATTGGTGCGGTCGATGTCCGCAGTGACGTTGATGGATCGGAATCGGTTTGCCCGCCGGATCGTGGCGTAGCCGCGCCCTTCTTCGGCGTCCATCACCTCACGGAAGGGAATTTCGGCTCCCTCCCGGGTGCGGATGCGAAGATCGACGAGATTCTGCAGGCTGCGCCGCTCTGACCGCGGGTATCGCACGTAGACGCGCACCTCGTCGCGACCTCGCTGGAGCCGCTGCACCTCCTCGCCGTAAAATGCCTGCCGCACCTGCCGGGCAACCGTTTCGAGCCGGAGTCCGAGTGCCTCGCCATCCGGCGTGACGGAGAGTTTCACCTCGCGTTTTCCCTCGAGATTGCTATCGCCGATGTCGATGACCCCCTCGTTCGTTGCCAGTTCGGATTTCACAAATTCAGAAGCGGCATCGAGTTCTCCGACATCCGATCCGGTCAGCTCCAGATCGATCGCGTTTCCTCCTGCGGAGGTCTGAAGCATGAAGGACAATTCGACCGCACCCGGGATCGCTCCCACGCGCTTCCGCCAATCCCCGATGATGGCGTCGGCGAGAAGCTCGGGACGATTGCGCACGTCGGCACTCTGGAGTTCCACGGTGACTTCACCGAGATTGACTCCCTTTCCTGCTTCAAACGAGAGACCAGGGGTGTAGGGCTGCGAGCCGACGCTGGCGAGGAGATGCTTGATGATGGGGCGCCCCAGTTCATCCTTCACTTCCCGTTGGATCGCGAGGGCAGCCTCTTCCAGCTTCCGCACTGCCGCCGCGGTGGTCTCGACGGGGACACCGTTCGGGAGGGTGAGTTTCGCACTGATGAGTTCGGCTTCCACCCTCGGGAAAAACTCGAACTTCACCAACTGTCCGCTCGCGAGCAATCCGAGCGTGACGAGGAGGATCGCGGCGAAGGTCGCCACGGTGGCATGTCGCCAGACGATCAGCTTTTCGAGGAGGGGTCCGTAGACTCTCCTGACAAACTCCTCAAGCGTTCCCGCGATTCTCCTCTGGAGCCGGAGAAATCGGTTTGGATGGTTCGGATCGACCGGCTTCAAATGAGAGAGGTGGGCCGGGAGGATGAAATTCGTCTCGATCAGCGAGACGAGGAGCACCGGTATGACGATCCACGGAATCTGACGCCAGATATTTCCGCTGACCCCCTGCACCCCGAACATGGGCATGAAGGCGATCATCGTGGTGAAAACACCGAAGGCGGCCACGCTCATCACCTCCCAGGTTCCGCGCGGAGAGGCCAGGTGGGCCGGTTCACCCTGTGCAATTCGCTCATTGACCCTCTCGCCCACAACGATGGCATCGTCGGTCACGATCCCGAGCACGAGGATGAAGGCAAACAGGGAGATCATGTTGATCGAGATATCGCCATAGGGCAGTGCGAGGAGGGCACCGGCGAAGGCGATGGGGATGCCGAGGGCGACGTGGAAAGCAAGCGCGGGACGCAGAAAAAGGGCGAGAGCGAGATAGACGAGGAGAAATCCCTGGAACCCGTCTTCGAGGAGCAAATGGATGCGGCCCTCGAGGAGGACCGATTCATCGTTCCAGATTTCGAGATCCACCCCCTTCGGAACGTGGGCGTGCTTTTCGGCGACAAATTCGCGCACGAGCTTCGCGAGACGCAGGGTATCCTCATTGCCTGTGCGGAAGATGTTGAGGACAATGGCAGGGTGGCCGTCGTAACGTGAGTAGAGATCCTCCTCTTTGAATCCGTCCACGACGGTGGCAAGGTCAGAGACCTTCACCACACTGCCGTCGGGTCGCGTCACCACGGTGATATCTCCGATCTCGGTCGCCTCATAGCGCCGGTTCTGTGCGCGGATGAGAATCTCGCCGGCCCCCGTGCGGACCGATCCTCCGGGAAGATCGATCGAGGTGGCACGCACTGCGTCAGCTACCTGAGAAAAGGTCAGTCCAAATTCCTTCAGGGTGTTTTCCGAAACCTCGATCGAGATCTCGTGGTCGCGAACTCCCGCGAGGGCGATCTGGGTGATCCGTGTTTCGCCCAGGATCGCATTGGTGAGTTTTTGCTTCAGTTGATCGAGGGCATTCTCGGGTGCTTTCCCGGCATATGCGAGGAGGTCGTCGCGGACGGATTCGGCAAGGGCGCGCAGCGTCCTCTCGTCCGTATCCGCCGTCACGGCGAGGCTCATCACTTGGTTCTTCAGAAGGATGTCGGCGCAAATTGGCTTCTCGACACTCTCGGCAAAATTCTGAATCGCATCGACGCGGCCCTTCACATCGTTGAGCACCTTGCGCACGTCTTTCCCGACCGTGACCTCGACGATCACGAAACCGACCCCTTCGAAACTGATCGAGGTGAGTCGCTCGATGCCATCGAGATCCTGGATTGCCTCCTCGATCGGCACGCAGACGCCCTTCTCGACTTCCTCGGGAGTGGCATTTGGATAGGGTGTCTGGACGTGGATGAAATTCGAGGAGATCTCCGGAAAAATCTCCTTTTTCAGGCGCACCCAGGTATACAGCCCGCCCACGATGAGGGCGATCATCAGGAAATTCGCCGCAACCTGGTTTCGCGCCCAGTATTGGATGAGGCTTTTCATGGTGCGGCGGGACGAGAAAGGACGGCGTTGCCATCGCGCGAGACAACCCGCACCTCCATTCCCTCAATCACGGCAGCGAGGGCCGTGATACAGAGTTGCTCACCCTCCTCGATGCCCCCCGTGACGAGGACATCGTCGTGCTCGGTACGCAGGATCGTGACGGCTCGCGTCGCCACTGTGTGACCATCGCTGACGACGAGAACACGGTCGCTCGTGGCAAATGCCCGCCTCGGCACCCGCACGACCCCGGAAACAACGCGACCCGGAATATCGGTCTCGACGAATTGCCCCGGCAGAGGTGCGCCGGGTGCCTGGCCGTCCAGTTCCGCAACCACGACGAGGGTGCGGTCGTCGCGTCGAATCTCGCCTTCGCTGCGGTCGAGCACGGCCTTCCAAGTCCTCCCTCGCCCGCCTCGCTCACGCAATTCCAACTCCTGTCCGGCAACCTCGAAAAATGCCGTATCGGATCGGGGAATGGGCAGCCGAACCTCGAACACATCGGTGGCATAACATTCCAGCAGCGGCACCCCCTTGCCTACATGAGTGCCGAGATCTGCCAGCTTTCCGCGTATCCTGCCATCGTAGGGAGCCCGCAGTTTGGTGCGCTCGAGATCTTTCTTCGCCCTGTCGAGAGAGGCTTCGGTCGCCTTGAGCCTCGCTCGCGCCGCCGCCAGTTGCGGGAGACGGCGCACCAACTCCGTAGGCTCCTGTCCCGGCGAGGCGAGACGATTCCAATCGCGCTCTGCCTGGCGCGCCCGCATTTCCTCATCGGAGAGTTGCAGACGTGCCTCTGCCACGGCGGCCTCGGCCTGGGCCACGAGCGCCTCGTAGTCGGAAGGATCGATCTCGAGGAGGACGTCGCCCTTTTTGAATTCTCCGCCAACCTTGTAGCCCGGAGAAACGGCGATGATGACCCCGTCGACCTCCGCCGCCGCCCGCGTCACCAGGACCGGCTCGATCACACCCTGCGCCGGAATTCCTACCGCGAGATCGGTCTTTCGCACCGTGATCGTCTCCACCTCCGGGACGGGTCGCGGTGGATTTGACGGCAGGGGCGTGTTCCGAAGTCCTGCCAATCCGACAAACAGGAGAATCCCCCCGAGCAGGATCGCTCCGGCGACTGCAAATCGAACATACCGTTTCATCGGAGAGGCGGGAGCCCGGACGTGCTTTCCCGGCGAATCTCCGGCCCCTCTCCGGATCTCACTCCGAAGGGATCTGGGACAGGGAATCGGGAAAGGAGGGCAAACCCGAAATACACCTTCGAGACGACTCCCGAATCGGTGGTTTGTCAAGCAATCAGCACGCTCCCGGACCGGCAGAACCCACGCAAATGTTTCGGAATTCAATTTCCATCCATTCCGGACCGGAAGGAAACCGGAACACCGAGAACCAACTTCCCTTATCGCGCCTCTTGTCCGGATCGGTAGCCCCGATTCCACTTCCCCATGACCCCAACCCTTCCTTCCCCTCGCCGCCGTTTCCTCGGACACGCAACCCTCGCCGGTGCCGCCATGCTCGCACCGCACGGGTTGTTTGGTCAGGGGGAGCCAAAGAAGGTCCGCGTCGGCATTGTGGGTGGACGGTTTGGGCTCGGGTTTCAGTTTCACGAACATCCCGACTGCATCGTGGAGGCCGTGAGCGATCTGCGTCCGGAAAGGTGCGAGGCCCTTCAGCGGACCTATCGCTGTCCCAAAGCCTACCGATCACTGGAAGAAATGGTCAAGGATCCGAAGATCGAGGCCATCGCACTTTTCACACCGGTGCCGGATCACGTGCGACATGTGCTGCTCTGTCTCGCCGCCGGAAAACACGTTCTCTGCGCCGTCCCCGCCGCAATGACGCTCGAAGAATGCCAACAGCTCATCGATGCCGTGAAGCAGACCGGACTGACCTACATGATGGCGGAAACGAGCCACTGGCAGCAGCTCACCATCTCGGCGCGAAAGTTCCATCAGGAAGGTGCCTTCGGAAACCTCTACTACTCCGAGTCGGAATATCATCACCCCGGTCTCGAGGTTCTCTTTTTCGAAAACGGACAGCGCACCTGGCGGCATGGAATGGCCCCCATGCTGTATCCCACTCACTGCACCTCGCATCTCATCAGTGTCACGGGCGAGCGACTCACCGAAGTCACCTGCCACGGATGGGGAGACGGCGATCCGATCCTGAAGGACAACGTTTACAAGAATCCATTCTGGAATGAAACGGCCCTCTTCAAGACCAACCGGGGGAACTCGATGCGTGTGGCGATCTGGTGGCGCGGTGCACAGACCGGGGGAGAGCGAGCCCGATTCTATGGCGACAAGATGAGTTTTTACTACAGCGGCCCCAACGGAGCCGAGGCATGCACGGTCCACACGAAGGCGGAGACGGAGAAGGACTCCGGCGGATTTGTGCGCTCGGCTCAGGTTCTCGAGAAATACGAAGAGATCCAATGGTGGAATACGGATCTGCTCCCCGAACCTCTGCGCCACAACAGTGGCCACGAAGGGTCGCACTGCTTCATCACGCACGAGTTCATCGACGCTGTCCTCAGGCAACGCAAGCCCGCCGTGGACATCTATGAAGCGGTGGCCTACACCGCCCCCGGCATCGTCGCCCATCAGTCGGCGCTGAAAGGAGGCGAGTTGCTGAAGATCCGGCAGTTCGACGCCTGATCCGATTGAAGTGGCCCCGGAGAACGGGGTCAGGACAAGCCAACCTGATTCC
The DNA here is from genome assembly GCA_937898895.1 of uncultured Verrucomicrobiae bacterium. Taxonomy (GTDB): domain Bacteria; phylum Verrucomicrobiota; class Verrucomicrobiia; order Verrucomicrobiales; family DEV007; genus Arctic95D-9. The sequence goes on from CALDKL010000404.1 coordinate 15,968, forward strand.
GAAGACCGGGAACCACGGAACACACCGAATACACCGACAAATCAAGGGAATGCGGCGGAATCGGAATTCACTCAGTGAGTGAACCCATCCCATCTCTCTCTACTCTCTGATTTCGTGTCTTCCGTGTTATCTGTGGTTGGCCATTCACGATTTGAGGTTCAACAATCGAGCAACAGGCTTTCGCGCGAGATTTGCTCAAAAATTTCTTATGAAATTCGTGATCATTGGAAATTGCTCTTCCCCCGATAGCGATTACTGACCCCGATTACTTCAACCCGCCGAATCCACGAAGTCGGGTTAACGACCCGTATGACATCCCCCCCCTGATGCCGATCCCGCAAGGCCCCAATCCGCCGCGCTTCAAAAACGGATCATCACCGCTGAAAACGGGCCGGTGAAGGACGAGTCGAAGTAGAACCCTCCGTCGAGATACTCGACCCCGAGGTGACGTATTCCCAGCTCGAGGGTGACGTTTTCCTTTAACTGGGTTCCGAGGGCGCCGTAGAGGTTGTACATTTCCTCAGAACTGCCCCCCCAGCCTCCGCAGTCTGCCCGGGCGACGAAATAGAGATTGTCGGCGAGCAGCACGTGCCCGCGAAGGCCGATGAAGGGATCGACCCAGCCCTTGGAGCCCTCCACCGGGAAATTGGCAATGCCAGCGTTGATGCGGCGTTCGAGCCCGTCGGCCAGTCGGCGTTCCGCCCTCGCGAGAGCTTGCCGGGCGCGAGTGCGCACAGCCGCCCTCGCCGCCGCAACGGTGGCGCTGGCGGCGGCTCGTCGCTCCTCGATTTGGGCGGAAAGGCTCGCTCTGGCGTAGTCGCGAATCAGTTCGCGAACCCTGCGGTCGCTGGAGATCCTCGTGTTGAGACCGACCTCGTCGGCTTCGCGCCTGTCGCCGATGCGATTCGGACTGCTCCCTTCACGGACCCGGCGGGAGATGATCGTACTGAGTGCATCTACGTCCCTGCGGATGCCACGATCAAGATTGTCGAGTGTGGCTGCCGATAGATCAGCCGCAGGGGCGGGCAGACCCGCCACGATCACCGCGAGACGCTGGTCGAGTGCCTCCTTGACAACTGCTGCCGAGCGCGAAACAATCGCCTCGCTCAGGTCATTGCTCACCTCGCGCACCCCGGCGGCATCGGCGGTGAGACCGATGGCCGAGTCGACGTTGAAGTAGCGGACACCGGCGAGCAACTCGATCCAGGCGCGGTCGCTCTCGTAAATGCGGTAGGTCAGGGTTGCCTCGGCGATGATCTGTTCGTAATTGACGTCGACCGTAGTAAGCAGTCGGCCCGGCGTTTCCCCGTCGAAACCCAGATTCAGGTAGAGTCCCTCCAGGATGAAGCCAAATTTACCCTTCCGGCCTTCCAATCCCCCGAGGGCGAGCGACTCGAGGTTTTTGAGCAACACATCGCCCCCTACCCGGGCGTGGGTCTCGACCCCGCCGATGCCGATCGTCATGTCGCTCCAGGGAAGAAATCCGGGAACGTAAAAACCGATCTCGGTCTCGGATGGGGACTTGAACTCGACATTCTTTGCAGCAAGACCCTTGCCGGAATCGAACTCTCCGGCAATTGCTGGCATGGAGCCGCCAACGAGAAGAGTCAGGGCGAGGCGGATTTTCATAGGACTCATGAGAAGGTGTCCGGGCTAGCCCCTGTTTCTACACGAGCCATGGGAATGGCGCGGGGCTCTTCGAAAAAGTTCGGTGTTCTGTTCGCGCTGCATCCGTGGCTACGGCGCGGCTCATTCGACATATTTGATCGTGCTCGTGCCAAGAGTGCCGTTGAATCGGAAAGGCGCGTCATCGAAGTAATCCAGCGACACGGGTGAACCGAGGTCGCTGCCGATGTCGAGGCAGTCGTTTGCAGTGAAGGCGAACGGCGCGGTCGTCGGTACGGTGCCGCTGGCGACTGCATTGCCGTTGACCTTCATCGTGATCGTCGCCGGAGCGCCGGGGTGCGCAACCTTCGTCTCGACTTCGATTTTCGCTTTGCCGGCTGCGAGTTTGCCCTTCGCCTGGATCCGCGTGCGCTCGATCTCGAAGAGGTTGTATTCGTAGCTGAGGATGCCATCCTTCACATAGCACGACAGGCCACCTGAGAAGGCGCCGAGAGCGTAGAGGACTCCGTTCGCGTTTTCGGGCACCTCGACTTCCATCGTCACGACATTGTTGAACTTTCCGATCTTCGGTGCGGCGAATTCAGGCATCCGCTCGATGGGGCCGTCGAAGGTCCAGTCCTTGTAGGGCGTTCCGGGCATGTCTTCGGGATGGATGAAGGTCCACAGTCCGCCCCCGATCGGCAGGTTCTGGTTCTTGGCGGATTCGGCCATGAAGAGCGACTTCATCGCCGCGACCTTGTCGGGATACTTTGCGGCGAGATCGTTCGCCTGCGACCAGTCCTCGTCCAGGTTGTAGAGCTCCCACACGTCCTTTTCGGGATCCCAGCCGGCGATGTCCACGCGGCCGGGCTTCCAAGGGATGCGCGGCCCGAAGGTGCAGGCGAACCAGCCTTCGTGATAGATACCGCGGCTGCCCATGATGTCGAAAAACTGTGTCGGCTTCCGGCCCTTCACCGTCGGGTCGGCGAAGGTGTAGGCGAAGCTGACCCCGTCGATCGGACCCTGCGGTACGCCGTTGACGACCTGCGGCGGTGTGATCTTGAGGATGTCATAAAGGGTCGGCACGATGTCGTTCACGTGGTGAAACTGCGGGCGCGGGGTGTCGTGGGGTTCGATGGCCTTCGGCCACATCACGGCCATCGGCTGGCGCGTGCCACCGAAGTGCGCTCCGACGAGCTTGGTGGACTTGTAGGGAGTGCTGCCCGCCCAGGCCCAGCCGGCGTGATACATGTTGTCGGCCTTGGGGGTGCCCAGCACGTCGAGCCCGCCGAGGTCGTTCATCGCCTTGATGTGCTGTTCGATCTGCGTGGGGATTCCGTTCTGCGCGAGCAGTTCGGAGAGGGTGCCGTTCTGGCCTTCGGCCGACGATCCATTGTCGCCCCAAATGTAGAAAACGATCGTGTTGTCGAGCTTGCCCTGGCGCTCGATCTCGTCGATGACCCGGCCGGCCTGGTGGTCGGCGTGCGAGGCGAAGCCGGCGAAGACCTCCATGAGCCGACGTTGGAAGGGCTTCTCCTCCTCCGGGATCGAATCCCACGAGGCCATCGTGTCGGCGCGGGGCGTGAGTTGGGCGGTTTCCGGGATCCAG
>CALDKL010000405.1 GCA_937898895.1 uncultured Verrucomicrobiae bacterium
AAGAACCCATCGGGAACGAGTGCCGGAACGTCTTCCTCGCGGAGACAGAGAGTGCCCTCGGGCACCTGACAGGGTTCGGTCCGACAGGCTTTGGGGACGATCCCGACCGGGTCATCCACGAGACGCGAAGGCACAACAAACGCCTGCGCGGACTGCTACTGTTTGCTCGTCCCGTGTTGGATTCGGGGGATCTGTCGAGAGCAGCCCGACTTGTGCGGGATGCGGCACGGCGATTTTCCCCAGCCCGGGATGCATTTGTACGCGAGGAGGTTTGCGGGATGCTGCTCACCCGCTTCGGGCGAAAACGGGTTGGCCCGTCTCACTCGACGGTCATGAAGGAGCTTCGCAGTCGCCACGACAAGATCCTGGAAGATCCGAATTTCCGCAGCGAGATCACGGCCGCCGCAGGCGATTTTGCCGAGGCTGCCCGACTGGTCGAGGCATGGGATTGGACCCGGGTCACCTTCGATGTGGTCTTCAGCGGGATGGTCTCGAACTATCGCCTCGGGCTTCGGCATTTTGAGACGGCCCGCGCCACTCGTGATCCTCACCAGTGTCACGAATGGCGGAAACACACGAAATACCTCTCTTTTCATTACCAGTTGCTGGGATTTCTCGATCCGGGAGAATTCGGAGCGAGGGCGATGCTCGCGGAGGAACTCGCCTCCTGGTTGGGCGAGCACCACGATCTGGCCGTATTCGAAGAGACTCTCGCGGATCACCGTTCCCTCGGCATCTCCGCCAAATCGGCCCTCACGCTGATTCGACTGTGCGAGCAGCGCCGTATCGATCTGGAAAAAGATGCCTTTGACCGCGGGTCGGTGGTCTATCTCGACCGACCCGAGGCCATGCACGAGCGGCTTGCCGAGAGTGTTGCGGCGCTCGCCTGATGGGGGGCAGCCTCCGCTCACCGGATCTCGGCCTTGTCCCCGACGGCTCCCTCGTAAGCGAGATGGAGCGTGTAGGTTTGTCGAGCGGCCAGTTTCTGTCCCATTTGCGCGAGCATATACAGCCCGCCGCCCGCAGCGAGAAACAAACCGAAGGGAATCAGTCCCCAGGGTCGATTTCCCACGACCCACTGTGCAATCCCGAAGATCCCGGTGAAGGTTCCGAGTGTTCCCACGATCAGGTAGCCGTAGAGAAACAGGGTCCAAACGTGGGTGCGGGGGCCGTAGATACCCTGGATCGTCGTCGATTCATCCTCAGCCGGATCGAGGCTCAGAGTGAGCTGGGGCGACCAGAAATGTTGGGATTCATCCCGAATCCGCAGGGTGAGGTAGCCCGGAAAGCGTTTCAGGTGGATTTCCTCATGGTCCCGACCGATCACCAGAGAGAGTTGTTCTTCCACCTCTGCCGGAGGGAGGGGAAGGGAATGGGTGAACCGGGGCCGCACGCGAAAACTGCTCATCGATGGATCGATCCCCTTGTATCCGAAACTCCCCCTGTTTGGCAAGGGGGGCCGGGGAGGGAATCGCGCCATGGCTGACGACGAATTCCGCCTTGCCTTTCCTCCGGTGCCTTCTGCACACTCATTGAATGAAAATCGCGCATTGCCAGTTCGAATCGTGGAACGCTGAATTTGCACGGAATCTGGATCGCTTCGAGGAAGGGATGAAACGGGCCGACGATGCCGGTGCTGTGATCGTCAGCTTTCCCGAGTGTTTTCTTACCGGATATCCCGACAGCGAGGCGGAAGCGCGGCGCGGTGCCTTCGTGGATGACTCGGA
>CALDKL010000406.1 GCA_937898895.1 uncultured Verrucomicrobiae bacterium
CGACACGCTCCGAATCCTGGGAGTGCGTCACTCTTCGGGCAAGCCGAATCTCAGCCGTGAGTGCGTGTTCCCGAGAAAGCGGAGCCTTGCCCCGAAACCGTCCGGAATTCATTGGAACTTGCGACCTGCGATTTTGCGCGGAATGAATAGATGCCGGACTCGCTGCGTCCATCGCGATCAGAATGTCTGCGCCCGGACGAATCCCGTCGGCACCTGCGCCATCATGAAGGCAACTTACGATTTTCTTGTACTCGGTGGAGGCAGCGCTGGTTATGCCGCAGCCCGCGCCGCACTCGCTCACGACCTCTCGGTCGCCGTCATTGACGGTGCCCGCGAACTCGGTGGCTTGTGCATCCTGCGCGGCTGCATGCCCTCGAAGACCCTGATCGAATCGGCGAACCGCTTCCGCTCGATGCGTCGGGCGCGGGAATTCGGCCTCCGTAGCGAAGCTCCGGCAGCACTTCCCGCCGAAATCATTGCGCGAAAGCGACGCCTCATCAAGGAGTTCGCCGACTATCGCCGGGACCAACTGGAAGACGGACGTTTTGATCTGATCCGGGGCACGGCGCGGTTCTCGGGTCCAAATGCGGCAGAGGTCACCCTGCGCGATGGCGGAGCACCGATCACGGTGGGATTCCGCACCGCGCTCGTCGCCACCGGATCGGAGGTGACCCGCCTGCCCGTGCCGGGACTCGAGGAGACAGGCTACTGGACCAGCGATGATCTGCTCGATGCCGAATCGCTTCCCGACCGACTCGTGGTGCTCGGGGGCGGGGCGATCGCGCTGGAAATGGCCTGCTATCTGGAAGGTCTTGGCAAAGCCGTCACCGTCATCCAACGCAGCTCCCGAGTCCTCTCCGGCTCTGACCCGGACATCGCGGAATCGCTCGCGGAGACATTGCGACGCCGCGATTCCTTCGTCCTGCACACCGGCACCCGCCTCCTTCGAGTCGAAAGCGAGTCATCGGGAGCAAAGACGGTTTCTTTCGAACAGAACGGAACGACGCATTTTGTCACGGCCGACGAAATCCTCCAGGCGGTAGGCCGACGTCCGAACACCGCAGGGCTCGACGCGACGGGGGCCGGCATCGTCCTCGACGAGGACGGGCGTATCCTCTGCGATGCGGGGCAGTGTACCTCGGTTCCCCATCTCTTTGCCGCAGGCGACGTTTGCGGACCTCACGAGGTCGTGCACATCGCCATCGAGCAGGCTGAAGTCGCGGCCCACAACGCCGCCATCTATCTGGGAAAAAATCCGTCCCCCCGACGGGAAATGGATTACCGGCTCAAACTCCTCGGGATCTTCACCGATCCCCAGGTAGCCACTGTCGGACTCTCGGAGTCCGAGGCCCGGAACGCCGGTTTCCCGGTCGCGGTAGCCACCTATCCGTTCGACGATCACGGGAAGTCCCTCGTCATGGGAGAATCCCACGGTTTCGTGAAACTCGTCGCCGACACGAGAACCGGCGAACTGCTCGGCGCGGCCGTGATCGGTCCCGAAGCCGTCGAACTGATCCACGAAATCGTCGTGGCGATGCATTTCCGGGCGACGGCGGGTCAATTGTTAAGAATTCCACATTATCACCCAACATTAAGTGAAATTTGGACTTATCCCGCAGAAGAGCTTTCCATTTACGGATGATTCAGCTAGAGTGAGTCCCTTTCCGGGGATCGACTCCGGCAGATCAAAACCTTCACCCTTCTGCAGCCGTGCTCAAACAAATCATCAATCAGGAAGACAGCTCGAACGCCGCTCCGAAGGCATCCGAGGAAACTCCGGCTCCTGTGAGGTCGAAGAGCCCCCTCCCGCTCGGCGGGATCACAGGCGGAAAAAACATCCTCTCCAGCGATGTCGAGATCAAAGGCAAGCTCCGCTTTTCCAACGATCTCATCATCGACGGTCGCATCGAGGGAGAGGTCAATTCCGAAGGCGATCTCACCGTCGGCGAGAACGCTACAATCATCGGCGACATCAAAACGCGCTCCGTCGTCGTCTTTGGGCGTGTCGACGGCAATATCACCGTCACCGATCGCTGCGAACTGAAACAGAATGCAACCCTTCACGGCGATGTCGTCGCAGGCAAACTCGCGATCGAGGAAGGGGCCACCTTCATGGGCACATCCACGGTGGGAACTCCGAAATCCGGATCAAAGGCCAGCCCCGCCTCTTCAGGTGGCACCCCGAGAGAGGGAGTGTGAAGTGTTTTGATCATTGCGCTGCTCCCGTCGCGACGGTGGCGGTTCCAGGAGCGCGCCGGAGGAATCAGGCGCGTTTTTGTTTGTAATCTTCATTTGGAATGTTCGCTAAAATCAACCGGGGGAGGAAGGTGGAACTCACCTGTCCCCATTGTGGAGAAAGCCAGGAGGAGCCCTCTCTGGTGATCTCATCCTTCTGTCGACACTGCGGTGAGTATTTTCGTGTCCGCAAGGGAGTCGCCATTCCCAATCCTGGCCTGAAGGTATCGGGGATCGCCGAAGTGAAACCACGCGAAAAGCGCCAGCGTGGGGAAGCCGCCGATACCCGGAATGCGACCGCATCGGGGAGTTCCTGGCTCGTTTCCGCAGAAGATCGCGAAGCGGGGCCCCTGCCGATCCCACATCCGGAAGAATCAAAGGCCGAAGAGGTCGGTATTTCTGCAGGGGCGTTTTTCGGACTGGTCGATGAAGATCTCGTTCACAAAGAGGAGGCGGAATATGGTCCTCCGGTGATCGGACGTGAAGCCCAGAGTCGCGACGCCCTCGCCGAGGGATCGATGGCCGCGCTGATCGGAGAACACCAAACGGTGGTTCTCGCCGAGAAGGAAAAAATGCCCCCGAATTATCTTCCCCCCGATGCCCGTCGTCGCGAGGAATCCGTGCCCGAAAACCGGGTGCGCTGCTACAGGTGCTATCATGTTCAGGGTGTCTCGCGGTATGCAAAGTCCACCCAGTGCGCCCGCTGCAGCGCCTACATCAGTCTCTCCGATTACGAAATCAAGACGGTCAAGTGCCACACCCTGCGCACTCGCGGGGACATCGTCATCGCACGACGTGGCGGACTCATCAATCAGTCCGAAATCGCTTGTCACAACCTCACCGTGAACGGAGCGATCAACGCCACCGTCGACTGCTCGGGAGACGTCATCCTCCGTCATTCCGGGACGGTCCGAGGCCGACTTCACTGCGAAAAACTTCTCATCGAGAAACGCTGCGAAGTTCGTTTTCCCGACGGAGTCATGGCAAACCGGGCCGAGATTGCCGGGCACCTCATCGGCGATCTCACTTGTTCGGGGAAAGTCCGGGTGACCCGCAGCGGAGTCATTGAAGGCGACCTTGCCGCCGTCGAACTCGACCTCAGGGAGGGCGGGCGCATCACCGGCGAGACGATCCTCGATCCCGATACAAACACCTCTCTGCCATTGCGAAAAGGCTACAATCCCAGCGTGATCGGCTGAAACCTCCCCTCCCTTGTCATGGCCACGACCCTCACCCCCTCCACCGACCTCCGTGCCGACATTCTCGCACTCAAGAAAGAGCGCAACGCCGTCATTCTCGCCCACAACTACCAGATCGCCGCGATCCAGGAGATCGCCGACTACGTGGGCGACTCCCTCGGTCTTTCCTTTCGAGCCCAGGAGACCGATGCCGATGTCATTGCCTTCTGCGGCGTCCATTTCATGGCGGAGACCGCGAAGATCATCAACCCTTCGAAAACGGTCGTCCTTCCCGATGCCGACGCGGGGTGCTCGCTCGAGGACGCCTGCCAGCCGGAGGATCTGGCTGCCTTTCTCGAGGCAAATCGGGAGAAAAACTACTACGTCGTCACCTATATCAATTCCTCGGCGGCGGTGAAGGCTCTTTCGGATGTCATCTGCACGAGCGGCAACGCCGTGCGCATCGTGGAGGCCGCGCCGAAGGATCGTCCCATCCTTTTCGCCCCGGATCAGAATCTCGGTGCCTGGGTCTCGCAACAGACCGGACGCGAGATGGAATATTGGAACGGCCACTGCTATGTCCACGTCGAGTTCACGCGCGACAGCATTCGCCAGATCAAGGACGAATATCCCGAGGCCGTCATCGTCGCCCACCCGGAATGCACCACAGCGGTGCGACTCCTCGCCGACGAGGTTTGCTCCACGGAAAAAATGATCGATTTCTGCCGTCGGACTCCGGCGAAGGACATCATCGTCGTGACCGAGACGAACATGCTCCATCGTCTCCGTCGCGAGGTGCCGGGCAAGAATCTCATTCCCGGTCCCACCGACCACTGCGCCTGTGCCGAGTGCCGCTACATGAAGCTGAACACGCTCGAAAAACTCTACCGTTGCCTTCGCGATCTGAAACCGGAAGTCACCCTCGAGGAGCCGCTTCGCAAGGCCGCCGAGGCCCCGATTCTTCGTATGCTGGACCTGAGCCGCTAGTGTAGTGATCGCTAAATTCGTGCACAAAATGTACTTTTTACGTATTCAAAATCAGTTCGCTTCGCTCGATTCTCTTTCAAATCGCGGGCCACTTTTCCACCTTCTGCGTGACTCGTCGGTCGCTGAGCTCGCTCAACTCCCTCCTCTCGCCTTGAAGTTGAAAACGATTCCTCGCGAATTTTGCACGTGTATTTAGCGATCACCACACTCGTCAGACTTTTCCGGCTTCCGAAAGGAAGCAACGATCCAACCCATTCCGAATCACCCTCCCCTCTTCTTTCAAAACCATGTCCTTCGCCTGGGATTCCACCTTTACCGCCCTCTTTGAACGCTGTCTCGCCCGCTATCGCGCAGGCGACACTGATTTCGAGGGATACTACGACTCCGCCGATCTTTCGTTCCTCGATTCGATTGGCTACAGCAAACGAGAATTCTTCGATTTTGTCGAGGATCTTGCCGTGGGGGGCACCCCTTCTCTCACCACAGCCGTGATGATCGCGAGCGTGCGGCGCGACTATCTCCGGGAGGTGATGAAAGGGGCGAAGTCGGATCGCGTCCTCGATCCGGCCACGCTGCCAGCCAAGACGAGCGAGGTCGAGGGATTCGTCTGGCTGCCCCGCATTCTCGCGAAGGCCCGAGCCAAACTGCGCGGCGAACTCGATCCCGACACGATGTTCTGCTGTGGGGGAGACCGGGCCTTCCTGAGCCGACACGATATCGCGCCCGCCGATTTTCTCCGCGCCGTCTGGGCTGCGGGTGACGACGATGCGAAGTTGATCGACTACGTGAAGCGCAACAGCCGCGCATGAAGGGCAGCTCCCTGCGGAATGGCGGTTCTGTCAGGCGAAGGAGTCCGTCGGGCTGGTTTGCCGCATTGCTCTGGATCGTCGGACCGGCGGTGGCCCAGGAAAACCTCGCCGACCTGGCACCTTTTCGGGAGGGCTGCCAGGCTCTCGCGGATGAGCGATTCGAAACCGCGGTGACGCGGTTCCACGAATGCTGGGATCTCATCGTAGACGATGGAGGTTCCGGACCGGAAGCGCACTTTGTCGCGGCACGCCTTCTCGAGGCAATGGTTCGCGACGGAAATGCCGAAGCCGTGGTGGCGTGGCTGGGAAAAAACGAGGGTTTTCAGCCCGACGCAGCAAGCAGCCGCTGGATCGCCATCGCCTGTCAGTCCGAGGAGCGTTTCGCGGAAGCGGCCGAACATTACCAGATCGTACTCTCGGCGAGTTCCCCGCCGAATCCGATCCTGCTCCTCAATCGGGCCGTCTGTCTCGCCCGCAGCGGACAAGCCGCCGCCGCCTATGATCTCGTGCGCGGAATGAAGCCTTCCGTCCCGGCGGAAGTGCTCCGACTCGCCCAGATCGCCGCCGCAGCGGGAAAAGACCAGGAAGCCCTTGCGATCCTCGAAAGCTCCCGCACCGACGATCCGGCCTGGGCCCCTCTTCGCATCCCCCTTGCCCGACTCCGTGCCTTCCTTCTCTCGCGAAGCGGAGATCGCGACGCCGCTCTCGCCGCCGTCTATGATGCCGTGACCCAATCCACCGACTCGGAGACGGCGAGGAAGGCATTCCTGCTCCTCGAAGTGGTACTCGGGGGCAGCCGTCCCGCCGGATTGTCCGAGCGTCTCGAGACCTGGAGCAGGGAGGAAACCTTTCCCGGCCGTGCCTATGCCGTTCTCTACCGACATATCCTCCTCGATGATGAACCCTCGCGCACCGAGGCCCTACGCAAACTCTCCGATCACACCGCCGACCCTTCCCTGAAGATGGAAGCCTTGCTGCGACTGCCTCAGGAGGCCGGATCACTCGTGGCCCCCGCCAAATCGCTGGCCGAGGATCTGCGCGAGCGCCTCGACTTTCTCCCGGCCGCCACCGCCTATCGGGAATCCCGATTCCGCGACGCGATGGATCGTTTTTCCGCCCAGGCGGGCGAGGATTCCGGCGATGCCGGCGAACGCGATCTCTTCAATGCGGCAATCTCCGCCCTGCGAGGTGGAGACCGGAACTCCTACGACTCTCTCGAAGAGGCACTCCGACAACGCAATCCTCGTTCGGGACTGCTCGCTGAACTCCGCTATCTTGCGGGCCTCTCCTTTGCCGCCGTCGGTGATGCGAGCGCCTTTGATCGGCTCAATCGTTTTGTCCAGGAATTCCCGGAGCATCCCGCCAACGTGGACGCGAGACTGGCCCTCGCCGAAATCCTGCTCAATCAGGCACCGGCGCATCCAAAAGAGGCCCGCGAGATCTTTGAGCTGCTCCGCACCCGTCCCCTGACACTCGCACAGAGCGAGCGGCTCGACTATGCTTCGGTATGGGCAGAGCGCATCGACGGGGACAGTGACGCCCTGCTCCGCCGGGCGGAGGAGTTTGTCGCCAACTGGCCCGGATCGACCCATCTCGGCGACGTCCTCATGATCCTTGCTGCGGAGCAGTTTGATCGGAAGAATCTCGCGGCAGCAGCGGCATCGTTTGGCAGAATCGCCTCGGAGTTTCCCGAGTCACCCTACTTCGGCCTGGCGCGTTTTTACGAGGCGAAGACCTCTCCCCCGTCGGAGGAAACGATTTCGCGATGGCAGGCGATCATCGCAAGCAAAGGTCCGCTCGCCAACGAATCCTCGCACGAACTCGCGCTGCTCTATCTCTCTCTCGACCGATTCGGAGAGGCGCAATTGCAGTTCGAGCAACTCCTCGGGCAGTTGCCGGATGGCGTTCCCCTGCGATTTGCGGTGATGGCGGATCTCGCGCATTCGTTCTATCTCGAGTCGCTCGCCACGGGGGGAGATCCCGTCAAACTCGCCGAGGCGGCCGATCGATTTGCCGCGCTCGCCAGCATCGCCGGAGTTCCTCCCTTCTGGCGCTACAACGCGGCGGTCCGCCGCGGCAAGTGTATCGAGGCTCTCGGAAAGCCCAGCGTCGCTCTGGAAATCTATCGCTCGATCGTAGACGAGACGCGCCGCAGCGAGGTGGCAGGCGCGGCGGTGCATCTTCCCGAAGAGGTCCATTGGGTCTTCCGGGCCGGATTTGCTGCGATCCGCATTCTCAAGGCAGAAAAGGATTGGGCCGGGGCGATCGAGGTTGCCGACGCGCTCGCCGAAAAGAGCGGTCCCCGCGCCATCGAGGCGGCCAGACTCGCGGAGAGACTGCGTCTCGAACACTGGGTATGGGACTGATCCTGGTAAGCAGAGGGGACGCACGGAACACGCCGAAGACGCGGAAATCCATGAGCCGATCCGCGGCACTCTTCCCTCTGATTCCGCGACTTCGGGGTGTTGTTCCGTAGTCAGACAATCCCGCATTTGGGATCAATGGTCCAGTGCCGGAAAGGAAAAGACCTCCGAAGGAAGGTGTTCGCGAGCGAAGATCTCCTCAATCTCCTTCACCACCTCCGGATTCGCCTCGGCAACATCTTTCGATTCGGAAGGATCGGCGAGCAGGTCGTA
>CALDKL010000407.1 GCA_937898895.1 uncultured Verrucomicrobiae bacterium
CCGGCCAATGTGCCGTTGCTGCAGCGCCGTTCTTGTGGCGGCGCATGATGTCGCGCAGGGAGCAGGTCACGAAGAAATACTGCTGCACGAGTCGCAGCTCCTTTCCGGCTTCGGTCGAATCGTTCGGATACAACACCTTCGAGACGGATTCGCTGAGGGCCTTTTCGCGCACGGCTTCGACATATCCTCCTCGGTTGAACACGTCGAGATCGAAATCCCGGGAGGCCTTGCTCTCCCAGAGCCGGAGATAGTTCACGGAATTTCCCCCATAGCCGACGGCGGCGAGGTCCCAGGGAACACCGAGGATGGAGCGCGTCCCCGCCCAGACGGATCGTCCCCTCCCGTATTCGTCAAACTGCATCTCGACATGACCATAGAGAGGCACCTCGATGGAGTATTCGGGGCGGCAAATCTGCCAGGGGCTGCCAAAACGACGCCACTCGTCAGGCGACTCGGCTTGTTGTCCATCGATAAACTTCTGACGGAAGAGACCGAATTCGTAGTTGATTCCATAGCCGACCGCCGGGTAGTCGAGCGTGGCCAGAGAGTCCATGAAACAGGCCGCGAGGCGACCCAGGCCGCCGTTGCCGAGGCCCAGGTCGGGACTTTCCTGAACAATGTCATCGAGATCCTGATCGAGTTCTGTCAGGGCGACTCGGCAGAGATCGAGCAGGCCGAGGTTGACGAGATTGTTGACGAGAAGTCGGCCCATCAGATACTCGAGCGACAGGTAATAGGCCCGCTTCACATTGCGGAGGTTGCGGCAGCGCCGGACTTCGCAGGCCAGCTCCATCGTGCGACCGCGTACCGTGAGGCTCACCGCGCGCCACCAGTCTCCGCGCGTGGCGGTATCGGCGTCGTGGGCCTGATCGCGGACGAGGTGATTGAGGATCTCCTCCTTGAGGAGATCGATTTCACGGCGCGTTTCTTCGGGGCTGTTCATTGGTTCGGGGAAAATCTCGTTTGGGGAGGGAAGGCGGACAGCAAGGGTCCGGAGAATGGTATTCGCGGGAATCGATCCGGGATCAGCGGAGGGAGTTTTTGCGGATTCCTCCAAAAGCTATAGCAGGGCTGGTTCTTTTTGCGGGAAAAATCTCGGATTTCCTCCGGCTCGGATGGCTCGTCCCGAGGATCGTAACCTCCTCGGCGCCTCTGGATTTGCTGCTTTGCTCATCCCACCCATTCCAGCAGGGACTCGGGAGCCTCGAGAATCACCTCGGCACCGGCCCCGAGCAGTTCTTCCACGGGCCGGAATCCCCAGCGAACCCCGATCGCGCACATGCCGGCGTTCCGGGCCGTCATCATGTCCACATCGGAGTCTCCGACAAAGAGACAATCCCCGGGGGCGATCCCCAGCGTGGCTGCCGCCTCGAGGGCTCCGGCGGGATCGGGCTTGCGGGGATGACCCTCCCGTGCCCCGATGAGCACACCCCAGTTCCACGCATCGAGAAACGCCTCCATGCACTGAAGGGTGAAGTCGTGCGCCTTGTTCGAGACGACACCGATGGGGATGCGGTCCGCGACGAGTCGGTCGAGCACTTCCGGGATTCCGGGAAAGGGAACGGTGGTGTTTTTCCAGTTCCGCGAATAGGCGGCTCGATATTCCTCAAGGACGGCCGCGATCTGCTCGTCGGTTTCGGGGCGCATTGCGGGCGGGAAGACATCGCGGGCGAGATTGACCATGCCGTTTCCGATAAAGGTTCGGTAGGACTCCAGCGGATGCGGTGGCAGGCCCCGCCCCGCGAGGACTTCGTTTCCCGAATCGGCGAGATCCCGGAGCGTGTCGAGCAGGGTTCCGTCGAGGTCGAAAAGTACCGCCTTTCCTTTTCGTCTTGTCAGGGTCATGGCTTCGCGTGTAGCAGGTTCCACGCCGAAACGAGCGCCTTGAGGCCCGCGATTTCGATCGAGGGATCGACACCACAACCCCAGAGGAGTTGACCGTCCGCCAGATTCTGAATCTGCACATAGGCGGCCGAGTCGGCATCCGATCCGCCGCGCAGCGCGTGGCTGCGATAATCGCTGACCTTGAAATCCTTATGGCCGATCTCCTCGAGGAAGTGGACGAAGGCGTTGATGGGTCCGTTGCCCCGCCCGGCACCACGCACGATCTCACCGTTCAGCTCGAGAGTGACGTGGCAGATCACCTCTCCCTTCACTCCGGTATTGTCGAGTTCGAATTCGACGAGGTTCATGGGCGACTCGCGGTTCACGAATCGACCGAAAAAGAGGTCGCGGATCTCGTCGGTGGAAAGTTCGCGTCCGAGGGCGTCTGCGTGGTCGTAGATGAATTTGCCTACCTGCGGGTGCATCGTCTTGGGCAGGTCGAAGCCGTGTTCCTGGTCGAGGACGTAGGCAATGCCGCCTTTGCCCGACTGCGAGTTGATCCGGATGATCGCCTCGTAGCTGCGTCCGACATCCTGAGGATCGATCGTGAGATAGGGAACGCCCCAGGCGAGGTCGGTGGATTCCCTTGTTTCCCGCTCGCGACGATCCAGGCCCTTCTTGATCGCATCCTGATGCGAGCCGGAGAAAGCTGTGAAAACGAGTTCGCCGACATAGGGATGGCGGTCGCCCACGGTCATGCGCGTGACGCGCTCATATACGTGACGCAGTCTCGGGAGATCGGAGAGATCAAGCCCCGTGGGAATGCCGTGGCTGTTCATGTTCAGCGCGACGTTGACGATGTCGAGATTGCCGGTGCGCTCGCCGTTGCCGAAGAGCGTGCCTTCGACGCGGTCGGCTCCGGCCATCAGACCCAGCTCGGTCGCCGCAGTTCCGGTGCCGCGGTCGTTGTGGGTGTGGAGGGAGACCCACACGGCGTCGCGTCGGGAGAGGTGGCGGCACATCCACTCGATCATGTCGGCGTGGATGTTTGGCGTGGTCCACTGCACCGTGTCGGGCAGGTTGATGATCATCTTGTTTTCCGGCGTCGGCTGCCAGATCTCGATCACGGCATTGCAGCATTCCAGCGCGAAGTCGAGTTCGGTGTCGGAGAACGATTCGGGCGAATACTGCAACACGATCTCGGTTTGAGGCACGGTGGGGACAAGGTCCTTCACCAGCTTCGCGCCCTCGATGGCGATGTCGCGAATCTGTTCGCGGCTCGCGTCGCCAAAAGTGACGCGGCGCTGCAGCGGTGAGGTCGAATTGTAGATGTGGACAATGGCCCGCTTTGCTCCGGCGATTGCCTCGAAGGTGCGGCGGATGAGGTGCTCGCGCGTCTGCACCAGCACCTGAATGGTGACATCGGCAGGGATGCGGTTTTCGTCGATGAGGCGGCGCAGGAAGGCGAATTCGGTATCCGCCGCAGAGGGGAATCCGACCTCGATCTGCTTGAAGCCGACCTCGCAGAGCAGGTCAAAAAATTCGAGCTTTTCCTCCACCGACATCGGTTGCGGCAGGGCTTGATTTCCGTCGCGAAGGTCAACGCTGCACCAGATCGGGGCATGCGTGATCGTCCGGTCCGGCCATTGCCGGTCCGGCAAGGAGACCGGGGGAAACGGCCGGTACTTGCGGATGGATTCAGGTTTCATGGAGTGTGGGTTCGACCAAAGGGAGAAAAGGGATCGGGGCGCAATTCACCCGTGCTTGCCGGGTTCGGGAGTTGGGAGAGGAACACGTTTCTCGGCGATCAGCCGAGAAGGAGCACCGACTCGAGAACGAGCGCGAGCAACGGGAGCGGGGTGCCTGGTGTCGTGAATTTCATCCGTGGACCACAAAGGTAGGGTCAATCACGCCTCTGTCCAGCCGCAATTCCCCGAATTGGCTTCCGGTGGGATCAGCGTTCCGACAGAATTCGCTCCAGTTCCGCCGCATCTGTCGTCGGCGCACGACAGGAAAAATCGCGACAGACGTAGGCAGTTGCCTTCCCGTCGAGAGTGGTCTGTGTTTCGGTGAAAGGCGCGAGTCGGGCCAGGGCCGCCGCGTTCTCCGGGGTCCGCAGGAGGACGACCTGGTTGGGTTGGAATCCTTTTCGGAGCACGGCGATCAGTGCTTGGGTCTCGGGCGCGTCAGCCCTTCCACTGATGACGACCTCGCGGGAGGGGCCGAAGAAGAAATCGAGTCCACAAAGCGTTTCCGGGAAGGATGCGGGCTGCGCGGAAATCTCGCCGGAAAACGCCCGAAGCAGCGCTGCGGCGCGTTCGGCATAGGCGGCCTCACCGGTCATCCGGTGCAGGCGCACGAGGTTGCCGAGGGTCACGGCATTCCCGCTGGGAATTGCACCTCCGTAGAGTTTCTTCGCCCGCACAATGAGTGTCTCGGAGTCATCTGCCACCGTGAAGTATCCTCCGCCTTCCCCGTCGCGAAAGTGTTCGTCGAGAATCTTTTGAAAGGCCAGGGCGCGTTCGAAATAGGCAAGGTCAAAATTCGTCTCATAGAGATCGAGCAGCCCACAGATGAAAAATGCATAGTCCTCGAGGTGAGAAGAAAGTCCCGCTGAACCGGCACGGTACCGTTTGAGCAGTCGTCCTTCATCGGTCGTCAGCCGGGCGAGGACAAAGTCGGCCGCCTTCTTTGCCGCAGCGGCATACTCTCCGTCACCGAGCGTCCGGGCGGCCTTCGCATAGGCCGAGATCATGAGACCATTCCAGTCGGTGAGGATCTTGTCGTCCTTCTGGGGGTGAATGCGCGTCTCTCGGCGTTCCCACAATTTGCGCAGCAGGGGATCGAGGCGTTTCCGATCATCCTCGGAGAGGTCGGCGCGAAGGTGCGGGATGTTGCTACCATTCTTCCTGTGGGTGGCCTCGTCGAGGTAGTTGCCTTCTTCTTCGATATGGAAAATCCCGGCGAACCAGCTCCCGTCGTCGGGACCCAGTACTTCGAGAATTTCGGATCGCGTCCAGGTATAAAATTTGCCTTCCTCGCCTTCGCTGTCGGCGTCCTCGGCCGAGAAAAAACCGCCCGTCTCCGAAGTCAGGTCCCGTTTCACGTAGGCGAGCACTTCACGGACGCTTCGAGCGTATTCCTCCTTTC
>CALDKL010000408.1 GCA_937898895.1 uncultured Verrucomicrobiae bacterium
GAAAAGCCTGTTATTTGGCTTTTGTTTCGGCCGCTTTTTTCAATTGATCGAGAGCGGCCTTGGTTTCTGTCGCTACGGCGGTGGCCTTTTCTGAACTGAGTTTCAATGCTTCGGCACGTTTTGTCGCTTCTTCGGCGGCTTTGGCGGCGGCCTCGTATTCTGCCTTTGCCTGGGTTGCACGTTTGGCGGCCTCGGCGGCTGCGGTCTCCACTTCCGCGACGGCCTTCTGAAGGGCGGGCTCTACGGGCGGTATTGCCGGAGCCGGAGCCGGAGCCGGAGGGGCGGGTTTCGCCGGAGCCGTAGGGGCACTGACCGGTTTCGGGGCGGGGGAGGGAGGAGTCGCATTCGCCGCAGGTGGTGCTGGAGCAGTCGCCTTGACCGGAACTGCAGGTGTTGCCGGTTTTGCAGGTGCTGCCGGTTTCGCGGGTGCCGGGGCCACTGGCGTTGCCGGTTTTGCAGGGGCAGGAGATGCAGGAGCAGCGGGCTTTGCCGGGCTTGTCGCGGCGAGTGCGACGGGCTGGGCCTGCGGCTCTTTCCACCCCGTGTTGATGTCGATTCCCGGGATGGCGGCAGCGAGTTTGGCGGCACCTGCATCGGTGACCTTGCTTTGCCAGACAAAGAGTTTCTTCAGATTTGTCAATCCGGAGAGTTTGGCGATCCCGGCGTCCGTTACCTGGGTGCCGTACAGGTTGAGATACTCGAGTTGTGCGAGGCCCTTGAGCGCATCGAGTCCGGCATCGCCGACCTTGGTGTTTTCGAGGTGAAGCCGGGTGAGGTTTGTCATGCCGGCGAGGTGGACGAGCCCCTTGTCGGTGATCTGGGTCCGGGCCAGGTCCATCCATTGAATCTGGCTGGCGATGGGCTTGAGTTCGGCGAGGCGATCATCGGTGAATTCCTTGCTGACATTCAGGGCACTGAAACGAAGCGCCGGGGTGTCCTGGGCAATGGCCATGAGGGACGCTCCGCCTTTTTCGACTTGCCCGATGCTCTCTTTGACGAGTTTTTCCATGGCCGGGTCTGCCTTGATCGCATCGGCTTTGGCCACGGTGGATTCTTTGGGTTTGGGCAGGTTCGCCAAGACGTGATTGGCCGCCGCCAGCGTTTTTTCATCCGGCTTGAACTCGGCGACGGTGCCGCTGGCTTTCGCTCCGCTGGCCACCCAGAAGGCAAGCAGGGCGGTCTCTTGTGTGGTGAGCTGCTCTTTGTCCTCCGGTGGCATGTGCTCGTCGTCGTCGAGGGGCAGATCGATGCGCTGGAGCAGGGGGCTTTCATCCACTTTGCCGACAACCACGGCGGGCCCTTCCTTGCCGCCCTTGAGCATCGCTTCGACGGAAACCATGCTCAGCTTCCCCTTCGGCTTCTCGGTCCCGTGGCATTTGTTGCACTTTGCCTCCAGCACGGGTGCGACAAGATCCTTGTAGAGCTGGCTTTTGGTAGCGTCTGCGAAGGCGGAGCTTCCCGAAAGGGCAAGGAGGGCAAAAAGGCCAGTCAAAAATGGGTGTTTCATGGAAATCGAGCGAGATTCTGGGAATTTTCCATGACTCTAGCCGTCGCGTCCCCTTGAAATCAAGTTTCATTGGGGTAGGTGATCGCGGAAACTTTGATTCGCAGTTTCCGGAAATCGACTTTTGTCTCGGTATGGAAGAATGGGTGAGAAAATCTCTTGGAGAAGGGGGCTTTGTGCGACTGGTGGCAGCATTCTATCAATCGGTTCGGGAGGATGATCTGATTGGGCCGATGTATCCGTCTGACGACTGGGAGGGGGCCGAGCGGCGTCTCGCCGACTTTCTTGAGTTCCGCTTCGGAGGATCAGACCGCTACCTCCGGGAGCGGGGGCATCCCCGTCTGCGGATGCGGCACGCCCCTTTTTCCATCGGGGAGGCCGAGCGAGACCGCTGGCTGCTCCTGATGAATCGGGCGATGGAGGAAGTCGGGGTGGACGAGGCCGTGCGGGGGCCGCTCGGTGCGTTTTTTGCCGAGGTGGCGGACTTCCTGCGCAATCGAGAAGAATAGGCGGTATGGATTTCAGACAAAATCGCGGATTGTTTCATGGGATCGGGAAACTTTGCACGTTAGGTAACCAACCCGAGCTGATTTGATGCCATGAGATCCCCACTGCCCTTCGCGACGCTCCTTGCTGCGGTCGCCCTCCCGGCTTTCGCCCAGGAGAAAACCGTCGTGCAATCCACCAATTATCCACTCCATTATTTTGCTGAGCGTCTCGCCACGGAGTCCTTTGCCTTGCACTATCTCGTCGATAGCGAGGTCGATCCGGCCTTTTGGAAACCCGCAAAACCGACCATCACCGCGTTTCAGAAGGCAGACGTGATCCTCAAAAACGGTGCGGATTACGAGAAATGGATGCAACGGGTTTCTCTGAAAAGCTCGACCCAGGTCGATACCGCAAGGGGATTTTCCGAGTCATTCATCCAGGTCGAAGGCAAAGAGCACCAGCACGGCGACGGTGCACTTCACTCCCATGCCGGTACTGCCTTCACCACCTGGATCGATTTCGCCCAGGCCGCACAGCAGGCGGAAGCCATCGCGGCCCGTTTCAAAAAAGTCCGTCCGGAGGATGCCCCCGTCATCGAGCAGCACCTCGCCGGACTCCTCACGGACCTGTCCGAGTTGGATGGGCGGATGAAGGCATTTGGAAAGGCGTGGGGCGACAAACCACTGGTCGCGTCGCATCCCATCTACCAGTATTTCGCCCGGGCTTATGGACTGCAGATCGCGTCGATCGAATGGGAGCCGGAGATGAAAATCGAGCCTGGCGACCTCGCCAATCTCGAGGCGATCCTCGCGAAACATCCCGCGAAATGGATGATCTGGGAGGACGAACCGAGTGCGGCCAATATCGCCGCCATTGACGGACTCGGCGTGAAAAGCGTCGTTTTTGCTCCCTGCGCCAATCGCCCGGACGAAGGCGATTGGCTCTCCGTGATGAAGGCGAACGTAGCGAGGATGGAGGGATTGCTGAAGGAATAGCCGGTGCCGTGTCGGGCACGCGATGGCGCGGGAAGGCAGGAAGATCGCTTTTGCGCTAGATTGGGGCGATGCACCGAAATCACGACCACATCTTCTCCCGCCGTCGCTGGCTCGGAACCACCCTTGCGGCCGGAGCCGCCCTGCCGCATTTGCCGTCCGTCCACGGAGCGGGCGAGTATCGCATCGCCCCGTTTCGCTTCGACGTCACGCCGCCCCTCGGTCATCCGCTCTGCGGCGGTTGGATCACCCCGGTGAAAACAGTGGACGATCCGCTCGAGGCGATCGGGATGGTGATTCTCGGGGCGGGGGAGCCCATCGTGATCTGTGCGGTCGACTGGACTGGTCTGCTCAATGACGCCCACCTCCAGTGGCGCAGCGCTCTCGCCGAAGCAGCCGGGACCACGCCCGAACGCGTCGCCGTGCAGTGTGTGCATCAGCACGATGCGCCGTTTGTCTGTCTCGCCAGCGAGAAACTCATCGCGGAGCAGAAGGCGGGCCTGCAGATCGTCGATCTCCCGTTTTTTCGTGATTGTCTGCTCCGCGGCAAAGCCGCGGTGAAGCAAGCACTCACGCAAACACGCCCGCTCACCCACATCGCCGCAGCCGAAGCAACGGTGGATCGCATCGCAGGAAACCGTCGTGTCGATCTCGGACCCGATGGCCGGGTGCGGGGCATGCGCGGCAGCTCCTGCAAGGATCCGAAACTGATTTCTCTTCCGGAGGGACTCATTGACCCCCAATTAAAAACAGTCGCTTTTTACAGCGGTGAGGAAAAAATAATTTCTTGCCATTATTATGCCTGTCACCCGATGAGTCATTATGGAAAAGGGGCGGTCAGCAGCGATTTTCCGGGCCTCGCCCGAAAGCGATTCCAGGCAGCGGAACCGGGCTGCACCCATCTCTATTTTACCGGGTGCGGCGGCAACATCGGAGCGGGGAAATACAACGACGGATCTCCCGAGGCGAGAATCGATCTGACCAATCGCCTTTTTGCCGCGATGACGGCGGCTTCGGCGGGGCTGGCTCCAGTGCCGCTGGCGAGGGTTGCCTGGGCGACACACGAACTGGTGCCCGAAGTGAATCCCGTGTTTACCGAGGAGGCGGATCTGGCCCAGGTCCGCAATGCGCAGAATCTTCCGGCCAATCGTATCCGTCCGGCGATGCGGGTCAGTTGGATGCGCCGGGTCGCGGCGAAGGTGCCCGTGGTCCTCAGTGCGCTGCACCTCGACGGGGTCACCCTCCTGCATCTGCCGGCAGAGTGTTTTGTCGAATACCAACTCCGCGCCCAATCGCTGGCTCCGGGGAGGTGGGTCGCCACCGCAGCCTACGGGGACGGGGGCACCTGGTATGTTCCGACCAAGGAGGAATTTCCCAAGGGGGGATATGAAGTGAGCGTCGCCAACAGTGCCGCGAGCCTGGACGATGGGCTGACGGCGGGGATCCGGGAACTACTGGCGCAGGGGTAGCCCGCCGGGATTCTCCGTTGACAAGCGGGAAGGGCGGGTGAAAGGAGAGCGGACGGCGGACCTGACCCGGTTGGGTCTGTCCTCATACCCTCTCCGTTCCTCTCCTTGACCCTATGAAGAAACTGTTCCTTCCGCTTTGCGCGGTATTCGCACTGGCCTTCAATTTTGCCGCACCCCGCTCTGCCTCGGGGGCTGAGGTGTATCTTTTTCGCGGCGGATTCGATATTTTTTCCACCGGGATGAACCAGATGGCCTCGCAGTTGCGGTCAAAGAAGGTGAATGCTTCCGCCCACAGCTTCATGGCCTGGCAGTCGATTGCCAAAGACATCGTGAAGCGGGCAAAGGAGAAAAAGGTTTCCTATCCCATCATCTGCCTCGGCCACTCTTTCGGAGCGGATGCCGTGCAGGAGTTTGCCAATTACCTCGGTCAGAACGGAATCACCACCGAACTGGTGATCGGATTTGATGCCACGGGGCCGCGCACTTTCACCAAGGGAGCGAAGAAGGTCGTGAACTACCGCTCCTCTCATATCGGACCGTATCAGAAGGGACCTGGTTTCCGCGGCACCATCACCCATGTGGATGTTTCCCGATTCGGCGCGAATCACTTCACCATCGAGCAGGTCAATGAAGTGCAGGCGCTCGCCATGAAGGAAGTGCTCGCCAAGACGGGCCGCCGCCGCTGATCCGGTCTCAACCCGATCCGGATCACGTCGATGGCCGAGCCCGGACAATTTGCGCCGGTGGAAAGCACGGGTCCCGCGAGGGGACGCCTCAACGAATTCCAGCGGACGATGCTCCAATGGACGGGACTGCATCCCTACAATGCGGTCCACGTTGCGAAAATCGATTTCGAGATCGAACAGGAGCGATTTCGGGATTGCGCTCGCCACGTTCTCGTCACGGCAGGCCTCACCAATTACTCCCTCGACGAAAGGCGGGGAACGTTTCGCTACGAGGGTGGTCCGGCCGAGATCGAGGTGAGGGAGTTCTCGGACGGAGACGAAGCCGAAGCGGTCGTGTTCCGCGAGATGCAGCGCCAGCTCAACGAAGGCTTTGCCTACGGGGAGTGCTTCCAGCCGTTTCGTTTTTTTCTGGTGGCTGGGAATGGCGTGTCTTATGTCGGGCTCGCCTATTTTCATGTGGTGGCCGATGCCGAGTCCATTGGGCGTCTTCTGCTCGAGATCGTGGCCGCCTGTGGCGACAAGGTGCCGGGTCCCCTGCGAGACGGGGGGATGAGCCGACGGGGGAGTTCGCGGATTCCCCTGGGCGGCCCCTGGGCGGCGCTCAAGCGTCTCCGCGGAGCGTTTCGGAAATTCCAGGCCATGCGGCAGAGTCACCGCTCTCCGCCGAGTCGGGTGGAGTCCTACGACAATGCCTGGTTCCCCCGAAACCTCGATGAGCAGGCCTCTGCCCGGATTCTCGCCGAGGCAAAGGGCCGTGGCGTGCCTCTGAACGATCTCTGTCTGGCCGCCCTTCTCATCGCGGTGATCCCGGCGGCATCGCTCCGTTTTGAACGACGACGGAGGCACCTCTCGGTGGGCTGTGTCGTCAATTTGCGGCGAGATATCCCCGAGGCGAGGCGGGACGACTTCGGGCTCTTTCTCGGATCCTTTGCGGTGACGCATCCGACGCCGGTGGACATTTCCCTCGGGGAGATCCTTGCGAGCGTGCATCACCAGACAAAAGTGATCAAGCGAGACCGACTCTACCTCGCTTCCCGGCTCGAATTCAGGGCAAACCGCTTTCTCTTTTCCCGTCAGCGACCGGAACAACAGCGTCATTTTTATCGCAAGGCCTATCCCGTGTGGGGTAGCA
>CALDKL010000409.1 GCA_937898895.1 uncultured Verrucomicrobiae bacterium
TGAGTTCAAATCCGCCGTGGTCGGTGCCGATGATAAGTGAGGGTTTCTCCATAAAAAAACGGGAAGAAAGAATGGGTCGGAAATGGGAAAGTGGTTTCTAAGGCGGGACGAGTGGATTGTCAAAGAGTCCGTGCCGCGATGTCATTCAGGATCGGCCTCTCCGCCCGGATATGGCTGACAATCAAAGCGCTGCGACCTTCCCTCACCAGGCCGCCCGGTAGACCATTTCGAGCTTCGCTTCGTCGACCGATACGGGGTTAAAACGCGCCGTCCATTGGCTGGCGGCCTCCGCGGCAAGCTGCGGGATCATTGCCTCCTCTACCCCCAGTTCCCGCAGAGAGAAATCCATCCCGGACACGCTGAGGTGCTCACGGACACGAAGGGCGAGATCGCCCTGAAAGAGGGATTGGTAGATCGCGGCCGCCTGCGGATCCGATTGATTGAAAGCGATGACATGGGGCAGCATCGTTCCCACCGCCTGACCGTGAACCGTCCCGTAGTGTGCGGTGAGCGGATTGGCACACGAATGGGCGATCCCGAGCATTGAATTCTCAATTGCCGTACCGGCGAAAGCCGCCCCCAGCAACATGCGACTGCGAGCCTCGAGATCGCGCGGATCGGAGAGGACCTGCGCCATCCCCTCATCGAGCAAACGCCACGCCGCTCGGGCACAGGCGGAGGAAACTGCGTTTCGCTTGTTGCAGACGGCTGTCTCGAGGGCATGGGCGATCGCATCGATGCCGGTATGAGCCGTCACGGCGAGGGGCATGGTGACAGTCAATTCCGGATCGAGAATGGCGACGGCAGCGGCACACTTCGGATCACCACAGGCCATTTTTGCATGGGTCTCGGCATCGGCGATGAGGGCAAAACTCTGGCATTCGCTACCCGTTCCGGACGTCGTCGGCACCGCGATGAAGGGAAGCATCGCTTTCGTTGCCTTACCCACACCCCAATAGTCCTGCATCCGGCCACCGTTGCTGAGAAGAAAATTGCATCCCTTTGCCGTATCGAGACTCGATCCTCCGCCGAGTCCGATGATCAACTCGATGTTCTCCTGTGCGGCGAAGTCCACGCAACGTTCCACATCCTCGGTCGTGGGATTCTCGCGGACTTCGGCAAAAACCGCTGCTCCGACACCCTGCCTTCCTAGGGCCTCGCGGGCCCGTTCGACGAACCCGGTGCGGGCCAGCCCCGCGTCGGTCACGATGAGCACTTTCCCTGCGCCGAGTCGACGAGCCTCGAAACCGAGCTTTTCGATCTTTCCCGGACCAAAAATGACCCGCCCTCCGGCACTGTGACGAAAGTCGAGGACCCATTCGGGCAGGTCCATTCCCTCGCAGAGGGACGAAATCGAAAGAGAGGAGGTCGGCATCGGGGATGACCCTACGGCGTCACGCCAGCTCCGCAATCTGGAAGGACCGGCGCGTATACAGGAACTCAAATAAGTTGCCTTCGTGCGGCTGATCCCACTGAATCCGGTTGGTCGGCACGTTTCCGATGTTGAGCCGGTCAATGTGGGGGCAGTCGAAGAGTTGATCGATCCATGCGAGATCCTTTGTCACTGCCGTGACCACGAGCGAATATCCGATCTTGTCGAGCATCTCCGCCTGAGGACATTCCACGACGCTGGCGAAGGGGAACAGAAATTCACGAATCGCCAATTCCTGAGCAAACGAATCCACTCGCACAAGTGTCGGCTGGAGGTAATTCATTCCGTCGCGTTGCTGGAATCTTTCGCCTTCGCGATACTCCGCAGTGACATCGATGGCACCGCCCGCCTTCAAGCCTTTCTCCACCGCCTCGTTGATCCACTCGGCGAACATCGGGTTGGCGAAGCCGGACAGTTTCGCGTTTGGATCCTCCTGTGCCAGCGGACGGATCTCGGCAAGGCGTTTGGCGACCGCATGGGCGATCTGGTCGCCGTGGCGAGGAACGACGATGGTGGAGGTGCAGATGCAGCTCCGGCCCGAATTGGCGGAGACGGATTCGACGATGGTGTCGATGTATTTTTCCCAATGGTCGATCTCGTCCTCTCCGATGAGGAATTTCGAATAGCCCGTCCCATGCACTTCGATGCGCGGATCGTTCTCGTATTGCTTCACCGTCGAGTCATCGCCGAAAAGCATGACGCGCCCGGCGCGGCGAATAATGATGCCCGACCCATCGTGTTGGGTCGGGTACAGGCTAAAGGCCTCGGCCGGGGCTCCTGCCCTGATGAAGGCCTGAATGACGCGCCAGGGAGTCCAGGGTTCTTCGCGCCCCGGTTTCAGCAATACCGGCACCTTCATCGCAATCGCGGGGATCCAGAGCGCATTGACCGCTGGAGAGTTACTCGGCAGGATGACGGCGAGTTCGTTTGTCGTCGCCGAGAAGCTGACCGGAGCCCCACCCTGCTCGCCGTAGCCCTTGTCGAGGACAGCCCAGTCCAGGCCACGAGTGAGTCCTCGGAAAATCGTGTCGATGTCCGCAAAGATCCCGCCGAGGCGCTTCATGTTCATGCGGATCAGTGCATGGGGAAGCCCGCTCGTCGAGGCGAGGGAAAGGACGTAATCCTCCGGCGTCTGCATCGCCCCCTCCGTGCCGACGGGAAGCGCGTCGTTCAGGAAG
>CALDKL010000410.1 GCA_937898895.1 uncultured Verrucomicrobiae bacterium
CTCAACTACACCCATCCGCCTGTCGCCCGGAGGATCGAGGCACTCGGCGTGAAGTGAGGAAACCGGGTGGCTCACCATCGCGTCCCCACGTTCCATTCCTCCATCAGATCCGTGGGAATTTCGTCGAGGAAGCGCGAGGGAATCTGGAGGGCTTCTCCGGTGAAAGACCCGTACCAGAACTGAGGATAGGAGAGATACAACTCATCCTTCGCCCGGGTCACGGCGACATAGAATAGGCGGCGCTCTTCCTCGAGGCCGCTCTCGTCCTCGGAATCCTGCTCGATGACCCGGCCGTTCGGGAACATCCCGTCGGCGAGCCAGATGCAGAAAACGACTTTCCACTCGAGCCCTTTTGCCTGGTGGACGGAGCTGAGGCAGACGGATTCCTTGCCCGATTCACTGGCGGTGGCCTCCACCGCATCCTGTCCGGCGAGAAGACTGAGCTGGCTGAGAAACTCGCCGAGATCCTGGAAGCGCTCGGCGTAGTGCTCGAGCTGCTGGAGGTCCTGTTTGCGGAGTTCGTAGTTCGTGAACTTGCTCTTCATGAAGTCCTCGTAAACACCGCCGAGAATGGAGGGCATCATTGCGGCGGGAGGTTTCGGGGCACCGCTCTCATCGACCAGCTCATCGAGCGTGAAGGCGAGCTGCTGCCATCCGGGACGGGATTTAGCCCCGATCTTGAACTTCAGGAGGGTTTCGGAAAAGGAGGACACGGGCTCCTCGGTCCCGAGTTTGCTGGCGAGCCATTCACGCCAGAGCTGGTCGGCACTCTTGGCTCCGACCCCCGGAATCATGCGGACGAGACGCTTGAAGGCGATCTCGTCGCGCCGGTTGAAGACGAGCTTCATGAAAGCGGCGGTGTCCTTGATATGGGCTTGCTCGAAAAACCGCAGCCCGCTCGTGATGACAAAGGGAATGCCGCGCCGGGTCAGTTCCAGTTGGAGTTCCATGGCAAGGAAATGAGCGCGATAGAGCACTGCGATTTCGCTCAACTCGACTCCGTTATCCTGAAGTTCGAGGATGCGTTGGGCGACAAAGGTGGCCTGGAGACTGGGATCCTGCACCGGCACCAGGGCGGGCCGGGTCATCCGCTCGGGCCGGGCCGGGGCCAGTTCCTTGCGGAATTGTTTGGTGTTCGGTGCGATCGCGGCATTGGCCAGCGTCAGGATCTCCGGCACGGATCGGTAGTTCGTCTCGATGACAAATTTTCTCGCTCCCGCGTAACGTTCGGGAAATTCGAGGATGTTGCGAAAATCCGCTCCGCGCCACGAGTAGATCGACTGGGCATCATCTCCGACGACCATGAGATTGTTCTGCGGGGCGGCGAGCAGGTCGATGAACTCGGCCTGAAGGCGGTTGGTATCCTGGTATTCGTCGACGAGAATCCATTCGAATTTCTCCTGGTAGCCTCTGAGAATGTCTTTGCGCTGGTGGAAGAGCCGCAGCGGTTTTTCGAGGAGGTCATCGAAATCCATCGAATTGCTCGCCCGCTTCCTGCGTTCGTAGCGTGCCTGGATGGCTTCGATCTGGGGGATGAGGTGGCGAATGTAGGGGTAGCGCCGGGCGACGAGGTCCTCAATGCTCTCCTCTGTATTGATGGAGAGACTGAACAGGTCGGCG
>CALDKL010000411.1 GCA_937898895.1 uncultured Verrucomicrobiae bacterium
AAGTCCTGAATCGCGAATCCTCACCCGGAACGGTCACCGTGCACGGCTGGGTGCGAACGAAACGGGATTCCAGGACGTTCTCCTTTCTCGAACTCAACGACGGGAGCTGTCTCGCCAATCTCCAGATCGTCGCCGATGCGACGCTGCCAGGATACGAGGAATCAGTCGTCTCGGCCCGCACCGGAGCCTCGCTGGAGGTGACGGGCGAGATCATCGCCTCGCAGGGCCAGGGCCAGCGATGGGAACTCCGGGCGAGTCGCATCGTCCTCGTCGGTGCCTCTCCCGAGGATTATCCACTCCAAAAGAAGGGCCACACCGTGGAGTTCCTGCGCTCCATCGCCCACCTCCGCCCCCGCACCAATCTGTTCGGTGCCGTTTTCCGCATCCGCAGCCGCATGGCCTACGCGATCCATCGATTCTTCCAGGAACGAGGATTCGTGTATGTACACACCCCCATCATCACCGCATCGGACTGCGAGGGTGCCGGGGAGATGTTCCGCGTCGTGACGATGGAGGGGGAAACGATGCGGCGCGGGGAGGACGAGTTTTTTGGAAAACCCACCTATCTGACAGTGAGCGGACAGCTCGAGGGCGAGACCTTCGCCTGTGCCCTGTCCGACATCTACACCTTCGGACCCACCTTTCGGGCGGAAAACTCACACACCTCGCGACATGCCGCCGAATTCTGGATGATCGAGCCAGAGATCGCCTTTTGCGACCTCGCGAGAGACATGGGTCTCGCCGAAGAAATGGTGAAGGCTCTCGTCTCCGATGCTCTCGACGCCTGCGCCGAGGATCTCGACTTCTGCAACCGATTCGTCGACAAGGGTCTCATCGAACGCCTGCGCTTCGTCCGTGATCGGGCCTTTGCGCGGATCTCCTACACCGATGCGGTGGAAACACTGCTCGCCTGCGGGGTACCCTTCGAATTTCCCGTGGCATATGGACTGCCCCTCCAATCGGAGCACGAACGCTACCTAACCGAACAACATTTCGCCTGCCCGACGACCGTCTACAACTATCCGAAAGAGATCAAACCTTTCTACATGCGCCGCAACGACGACGGCAAGACCGTCGCAGCGATGGATCTGCTCGTCCCCGGAATCGGCGAGATCGTCGGAGGAAGCCAGCGCGAGGAACGGCTCGAGGTGCTGCTCGCGAACCTGCGGGAGCAGGGCCTCGACGAATCCGCCTACGACTGGTATGTCGATCTGCGCCGCTACGGCACGGTCCCTCACGCGGGTTTCGGTCTCGGCTTCGAACGCCTCCTCATGTTTGTCACCGGGGTGGCCAATATCCGCGATGTCATCCCCTTTCCCCGCACGCCGGGGGTGGCGGAGTTCTGACCTGCCGTCGCACCTCAGCCACGGGGCATCGCTGCGGTCCGCACATCGCAGAACATCGCCTTGTGTTTCGTGCCGCCGGTCCCCAGCGAGGCGCTCTTCCGCATCTCGAAGACCTGGCCATCCTCGCAAAGAAAGATCAGCTCACCGCGAGGCCCCTGACGGAGCGCCGAGAAACGCTGTTCGCCAAAGCGCCCGAGATCCACCCTGGCGAGTCCTTCCCGTGCCCCCCGCTCGCCACCGCGCCGGGCGAGGAGTTGGCCATCGTGACTGGCGAAAAGGAGCGTGCCCGCAAGCGAGGGGAACTGCTCACCGCGGTAGACGACACTGCCCGTGGTGCGGGAAACGAGACCGGCCAGCAAGTCGATGGCCACGACCGGATCGGTCACGATCTCTGCAAGCCGGGCGCGCCCGGAGCGTCCTAGTCTTCCGGGG
>CALDKL010000412.1 GCA_937898895.1 uncultured Verrucomicrobiae bacterium
AGGATCTGACCCTGGGTACCCTTTCCGCATCCGGGTGCGCCGAGGAAAATGAAGGCCTTGTATTTGTCGGGACGGTTGCCAATCATGGGGTTCAAACAGCGGGAATTCGACTGTCGGAATGAGGATTAGCGGCTACCGTAGGAGCGAGTCAACTCCAAGTCATGTTTTTCAGCCCCTTTCTTGCGTCCCGGTACCTCAAGCCCAAACGGACCTTCGTTTCCATCATTACGGTGATCTCCATCCTCGGGGTGGCTCTCGGGGTCTGGGCGATGATCGTCGTGATCGCGGTTTTCACCGGTTATGGCGAGCGGATCAAGGACAGTATCCTTGGCTTCGAGCCGCACCTGGTCATCGATGCCGGCGGGATCATGGAAAACTGGCCGGAGCCCTACGAGAAGATCAAAGCAATGGACGGCGTCGTCTCGGTGACCCCCTTTGTGCGCGGGCAGGTCGTGATGGACTTCAACGGCCTGCGCAGCGCCCCTGTGATCCGCGGAATCCTCCCACCGCAAGGGAAAGAGCTGGAACAGATGCGCAGCAAGATCGCGAAACAGCCCGACCCGAACGATCCTGACAATCCCGCCAAAGCCGTTCCCCTCGGCGATTTTTTTGGAGAAAACGACTACTACTCTGCCGTCATCGGCGACGGCATCGCCGAAGGGCAAAACATCAAGGTGGGTGACAAGATTCTGCTCTATTCGCCGCGCGACATCGACGCGGTGATGAAATCACTGGATCGCGTCGAGGGGGCGGCAAACGAGTCCGATCGGAAGCAGGGCATCGAGGAGATCCGCGAGATGACGGCACCCCAGGAGGTCACGGTGACGGGCATCTTCGACTCAGGCCACTGGGACTTCGACGCGAACATTATTTTTGTTCACCTCGAGACCGCGCAGGTTCTCTACAATTTTGACCTCGAGGAATGCCACGGCATCGCCATCCGCACCGACGATGCCTTCAAGGCAAATGATTACCTTGAGAAACTCCACGCGATGCTCCCCGAGCAGTACCGGGTTCTCACCTGGGGCCAGATGAACAAGCTCGTCTTTGACGCGGTCGCGGCGGAGCGGCAGGCGATGTTCCTCATCCTCTTCATCATCATGATCGTGGGCAGCTTCGGGATCATGAGCACGATGATCACGATTACGGTGCAGAAACGTACCGAGATCGGGCTGCTCAAGGCCCTCGGATCGGTGGAGGGTCAGATCGCGTGGGTCTTCCTGTTCCAGGGCATGCTCGTGGGCCTCATCGGCGTGATCTTCGGGATCATCGGGGCGGAGATCACGATCCATTTCCGCAACGACATCTCCCAATGGATCGGCCAGGTCTTTCACGTCGATATCTTCTCCGCCGAGATCTACAAGGTCGATGGCGGGTTGCCCGCCGAACAGACACCTCGCGACCTCGCGATCATCACGGCGAGCGCCTTTGCCTGCTGCACCCTCGCCGCTCTCATCCCGGCCCTGATCGCCGCATTCCTCCAACCCGCGAAGGCTCTGCGAAGCCAGTAGTCTCCTCGCCCGCCGACCTGACAGAGTCGGCGGTGGGTCGACCCACCTCTCTGAACTGATGGACTTTTTTCTTTCCCTCGGGGGCTCCAAGGCGGGTCCCTATACGATTTTCAAAGTCGGCGAACTCCTCGAAAGTGGCGAGGCCACCCCGGAGACGCTTGCGTGGCATCGTGGCCTCGATCAATGGCGACCGATCCGCGAAATCCCCGCTCTCGAAACCGTGCGCGAGCGGAACGACCCACCCTCTGCCGCCCGACCCGAATCGCCGCCACCACCACCTTCGCCGCCGCGCCTTCCCCTGCCTCCCGAGCCGCTTCCCCGCACCCCGCTGCCACAGTCGGGTCCCGCCTCCGCCCAGGTCTTGACACGGGCTGCGGTGGAGCCATCTCGGCCCTTCGTCCGATTCTGGGCGCGCATGTTCGACTTCACCCTCGTCTCGGTGATCGTCTTCCAGTTTTCCGACTTCGCCTTTCCGCAGCCCCTGCCGGGAGAGAACCTGGGGCAGTTCTACACGCGCTATTTCGAGGAAATGCGAAACCCCGAGATCGTCCTCTTCGCCCGCACCCTGTTCTTTGCCCACATCGGCTGGCATTTTCTCGAGGCGGTGCTCCTCCACCTCTTTGGTGCGACGCCGGGCAAATGGTTGTTTGGCCTGAGAGTGCGCTCCGTCGAAGGGGATCGCATCCCCTTCGCCCGGTCCCTGGGCCGAGCGTTTTATGTCTATGCGCTGGGGGTGGGATTCTACCAATTCCCCTTTATTCTCATCGGTATGATTTTCAGCTTTTTTCGGCTCACCACGACGGGTCTCTGCCACTGGGATCAGCATCTGAACACCCGCGTGGAGCACACTCCCCTGGGGGTGATTCGGATAATCCTGGCCATTTGTGCCTTTTTTGTCTTATTAACCCTCCAATCGGTTTCTTTTACATGAGTCGGAATTGTTCCATCGTCCTGCATGCCCATATTCCCTGGGTGAGGCATATCGAAGTGCCTCATTGCCTGGAGGAGGACTGGTTGCACGGTACCATCGTCGAGACGCATCTCCCACTGCTCGAGATGCTCTTTCGTCTCCGCGAGGAAGGAGTTCCTTTCCGCCTTACTCTCGACCTGTCTCCGACCTTTCTTGCGATGTTGCGCGACCGTACCCTGCGACGCCGCACGGTCACCTATCTCGACCGCACCCTTCGCCTCTGCCGTGACGAGGTGGAACGTGGCGACATCAGCGGACTGCGCGATCTCGCCGTGCTCCAGGAGGAGCGCCTCCACCGACTCCGCACCCTCTTTGTGGAAACCTGGGAATGTGATCTCCTCCGAGCCTACTCCGATCTGCGCGACAGCGGTCATCTCGAGTTCACCGCGAGTGCTGCGACGCATGGCCTCCTCCCCCTGTTGATGCGTGTCCCGGAGTCGGTGCAGGCGCAGATTCGCGCGGGAATCCGCCAGTATGTCCAGTGCTTTGGCCGTATGCCCCGAGGTTTTTGGCTTCCCGAATGTGCCTTCGCCCCTGCGCTGAGTGCAATCCTCAAACGGGAAGGGATCGACTGGGCTCTCGTGGAAGAGCACGGGTTGACGACTTCGCCGCAGACAGACGAGGCCTTTCCCTTCACTCCTGGTCTCACCGCCGAAGGGCTTTCCGTCTTTGGGCGCGATCAGGCGAGCAGCAGCGAGGTCTGGAATGCGGACGAGGGCTTTCCGGGCGATGAACGATACCGCGATTTCTTCCGCGATATCGGGCTCGAGGCACCGATCGAGTATCTGCGGGAATATCTGGGCGAGAGTACCCAACGCCAGTTCACGGGGATCAAGTACTATCGCAACTCGCGCGAAGGCGACCAGAGCGAACTCTACGATCCCGCCCTCGCCTCTCGCGCCATCGAGGAGCACGCCGTGCGGTTCGTTGCGAGCCGCGGTGCCCAACTCGCCGCGCTCGAGGCTTCGGGGATCGCCCATCCGATCGTCGTCTGTGCCTTTGACGCCGATCTCTTCGGCCACTGGTGGTATGAAGGCATCGAGTTTCTCGAGCGAGTCTTCCGCAAGACCGCACAGCGAGCCGATTTTGCCTTCACCACTCCCGGCACCTATCTCGCTGCGAACAAGGGGCAGCCACTTCCCGCCGCCGCACCGGTTTCTTCCTCGTGGGGAGAAGGCGGCTATTTCGAGACCTGGACGAGCGAGGAGAACAACTGGACCCACGACGAGATCCAGAAACGGTCCGAACAGCTCGCTCGATTTGTGCGTCTCTTCGAGGAAAATCGTGCCGGCATGCCCGAGCTTGCCGTAAAACATCGCGAACGGGCCATTCAGATCATGACCAAGGAACTGCTGCTCTCGCAATCGAGCGACTGGGCCTTCCTCATGCGGAATGAAGCATCGCGCGACTACGCCGAGCGACGCACCCGCGAGCACCTCGAACGATTCGATCGCGTCTGGGCCATCGCGACCCGCGTCGATGAGGGCGGCATCCTGGGGGAGATCGACGAGGCCAATCCGATCTTCACCGATCTGCCGTGGAATCTCTACGAACCCTACGCCTGAGCCTCGCGGACGATGGCCGAAAATATTGTCTATTTCGATCTCGAAACACGGAGATCCGCCAACGATGTGGGAGGGTGGGATCACAAGGCCGACATGGGCATGTCCATCGGTGTCACCTTCAGCACGGCAAGAGGTCGCTACATGATCTACGATGAATCGACCGTGCAGGATCTCATCACCGAGCTGCGTGATGCGGATCTCGTCGTCGGATTCAACCACGTATCCTTCGACTACGAGGTTCTCATGGGATACAACGTCTTCGACCTTCGCCACTGCACGAGAAACCTCGATCTCATGGTCGATCTCGAGACGGTCCTGCAGCATCGCCCCAAACTCGACGCCGTCGCCAGCGAGACTCTCGGTCAGAGCAAGACCGCCGTCGGGACCGATGCGATCAAGTGGTGGCAGGAGGGAAAGATCCTGGCCATCGCCGAATATTGCTGCTTCGACGTGAAGGTCACCAAGCTGGTCCACGAATACGGCGCAAAGAACGGTCTCGTGAAATACCGAAACCGGTTCAATCAGGTTATCGAGATTCCGGTGGATTGGCGGATTCCGGATTGAATCCGGCGACCATTGCCTCTGCGATCCGTCGCGCCTCCATGACCAGATGGGTATCCCCTAACAGATCGGCAAAGCGAAGGTCCGGCAGGCCGCTCTGCATCGTCCCGAGGACCTCGCCCGGACCGCGTTGGCGGAGATCCTCTTCCGCGATCCGAAAGCCGTCTCGGGTTTCCTCAAGGATGCGCAGCCGCTCGCGCACCCCAGCCTGCTCCGGATCGACGAGGAGGACGCAATAGCTCTTCTGCCCGCCGCGACCGACACGACCGCGGAGCTGGTGGAGCTGGGCGAGCCCGAATCGCTCTGCGTGGTAGATCAGCATCGTGTTCGCGTTCGGCACATCGACGCCGACCTCGATCACCGTCGTCGTCACGAGGGCGTCGACCGTACCCTGTCGGAAGGCGGACATGACCCTGTCTTTCTCTTCCCCTGACAAACGTCCATGAATCAGACCGACTCGATGCCCGGCGAGGCGATCCGACCATTCCGCGAAGGCCGCCGTGGCTGCGCCGAGGGCGAGTTTCTCCGACTCGTCGATGAGCGGGTAGACGATATAGGCCTGGCCACCCGCCCTGATCTGATCGCGCACGAACGCTGCCGCAGCATCGGTCTGCGTGACGTGACGGATCCCGGTGATGAGTTTCCCGCGCCCTGACGGGAGTTCGTCGAGGACGGACACATCGAGATCGCCGTAGCAGGCGAGGGTGAGGGTGCGCGGTATGGGCGTGGCCGTCATCACGAGCACCTCGACAGATCCTCCCTGGTCGGCGAGAGCCTCGCGCTGGGCGACTCCGAATTTGTGTTGCTCATCGATCACGGCGAGCCCTAGTCCATTTTTGAATCCGGCGCGGCCATGGAACAGGGCGTGAGTTCCGACGGTGAGTTCTCCTGTCGTTCCGCTTCCGGATCGTGCGGCGGAAAAGAGAGGCATCTCGCCGGATTCGTCACGGGTTCCGGTGAGGAGGCGCACTCCCACCCCGAGAGGGGAAAACCAGTCCCGGAAGGTGGCGAAATGTTGCTCTGCCAGGATCTGCGTCGGTGCCATCAGTGCGGCATCGCAACCCGATTCCACTGCGAGCAGCACCGTCGCGGCCGCGACGAGGGTCTTCCCCGATCCGACATCGCCCTGGAGAAGTCGCATCATCGGCACAGAGGCCGCCAGATCGGAGCGGACTTCGTCGATAGCGCGGAGCTGGGCGGAGGTCGGGACGAAGGGCAAATGGACGAGAAAGCGTTCGAGGAGGAGTCCGGGACCACCGCGCGGGATCCCGCCCCGGGTGCGGTGCTCGGCACGGCGGCGCAGCAATTCGCACTGGAGCGCGGCAAACTCCCCGAGCGCGAGCCGCCGCCGGGCGGGCTCGATGTCGGCAAAGGTCGGGGGATAATGGAGGGTGCGGATCGCTGCGGCACGACTCATTTTCCCCCGTGCCGATGGAGGCAGGTCATCGGGCATGGTCTCATCGGACAATGCCCCGAGTATCCGGTGAATGAGGGTGCGCAGAGGCTTTTGGCCGACCCCGGAAACGAGCGGATAGATCGGAACGATGCACCCCATGTGGGGCACGACATCGGCATCATCGCCCTCCACGATTTCAAAATCGGGATGGTCAATGACAAGGCGGTGCCTGCTCTCCTTTGGCTGACCGAAAATGACGAGCCGCTGATCGACGGCAAGGACTTTCGAGAGATAGGGAAGATGAAACCAGCGCAGAACGATCCGATGGCCGAGCGGATCCTCGCCGACGGGTCCCACCACCGCCTCGAAACTGCGTCCCGCCTTGCCCCGTCCGAAGAGCGTGCGGCAATCGAGCACGCGGACGTGGAGGCAGACGGGACGGTCCAGGGCCCCTTCGGGAAAGTGGTCGAATCGGGTTCTGTCTTCATGGCGACGCGGAAAATGTTGGATCGCG
Source organism: uncultured Verrucomicrobiae bacterium (assembly GCA_937898895.1). GTDB lineage: Bacteria > Verrucomicrobiota > Verrucomicrobiia > Verrucomicrobiales > DEV007 > Arctic95D-9. The sequence continues at coordinate 6,518 of CALDKL010000412.1, forward strand.
TCACCGACGGTGGCGAGGCCGAGTTTTGCAAAGCCTTCGCGTGTCTTCCGATCCGTACGCAGCCAGCCGGTGGCCTCGAGGGGAGTGTCGAGGCAGAGCGGTATCGCGCCGGAGTGCATGAAGGAAAAGAGGGGGGGAAGGCAATCGCCCGGCGAGACTGGCCTCTCCGGATCAATCGACCTTCATCGTGACGTCCCTGTCATCTTCGGTCTTTGCCCCGGTACGCGCGAGGACTTCGTCGAAGATCGTCGTGCGCCAGGCGTAAGAGGGGTAACGCCCCTCGCCGTTCGACGGAGCGAAACGCCAGTGTTTGTACATCCAGAGCCAGGGTGCGGGGTGGTCATGGATGTAGGTCTCAAAAATATCCCAGCATGCCTGAGTGATCGTCTGTTCCGTATCCTCCGGACCGACCTGGAGAGGTTTGAACCCCTTGAGCAGATAGCCGCCATCCGGTTTCGGGATACAGATTCCCGGAATGATCGGCAACCCGGTACGCCTCATGAGTTCGGCATGGATCGCCGTGACACTGGTCTTGAACCCGAAACAATCAATCACGGTGGCGGCCTTCGAGGGCCGGATCGTCAGATCGGTGAGAAAGGCGGCGTGCCCTCCCTTCTTCAAATTCTTGAGAAGGCGAATGATGGCACCTCGCTGGGGGATCACCTCGTGGCCCGAACGCTCGCGGTTTTTCTTGTAGGTTTCGGTCAGGCTCTCATTGCGAAAGTCCTGGGCCACGATGGTAAACTTGAAACCGCGAAAGCCCATGATCAGGGCGATCCATTCGAAGTTGCTGTAGTGCGGCGTCACCCAGATTGCCCCTGTGCTTCGCGCCTTCTCGATCGCTTCCTCGTCTTCGGTCCAGAGTTCGCAGTAGTCCAGGTAATTCTGTTCGTTGAGCCGACTCCCCCAGAATTGGTCGATCACGGTCTGGGCGAACGACCGGTAGGAATCGCGGGCAAGACGACGGATTTCCTTTTCATTCTTCTCCTCGCCGAAGACGAGTGTCAGGTTCTCGATGGCCGTCTCGCGTCCGCGACGGTCGACATGGAACGCGAGAGATCCGAGGAGTTTTCCAAGGGCATGAGCCAGCCCCCGCGGCAGCAGCGGAATCGCGAAATACAGCCACTGCAAACCGAGCCATTCAAGTCGGTAGCGGATTTTTTTCCAGATCGACATTCGAGGGCGGGCAATTTCGCGCTCGCCGCAGCAGGGGCAAGCGGATTTCGCTCCCGTTTTCTGCCACTCCGGAATATCGTGGCGGCCATCCCGATCCGTCATGCGCCACGCGACCCTCGTTTCTCTGCTCCGTTCCGTCCTTTCGACTCCGACAGCACCCTTTCACGAATATCACGTCTCGCGGATGCTGCGCGAACGACTCGAGGCCCTCCCTCACGTCACGGTGAAAGAAGATGCCTTTGGCAACCTCCTCGCTACCTACCGTCGCGGTCGGCGGCGACCGAAACTCGCCTTTGCCGCGCACATGGATCATCCGGGCTGGATTCGGTTCCACGGAGAGACGAAGTTTCTCGGCGGTGTGCCCAAAGAGCGGCTCGACTCGCACCCGGTGGAATGGTTTGGAGACTTCGGAATGTGGCACCTGAAGCCCTTCGAACTGCGCGACGGGCTGGTCTGCTCGCGAGTCTGCGACGATCTCGTCGGCTGCACCGCGATCCTCGCCATGTTCCTGAATCTGGAGGAGGCTGCAGCCGAGGTGACCGTGCACGGACTCTTCACTCGCGCGGAAGAGGTTGGATTTGTCGGTGCGATCGAATTGGCAAAACGGTGGCCTTTCTCCGATGATGTCTGTTTTGTCTCTCTCGAAACCAGTGCTCCCCGAGGAGGGGCTGAGCAAGGAAAGGGGCCCGTCATTCGGGTCGGCGACCGCAGCAGCGTCTTCCATGACGGAGTCGTTGCCGAACTCCTCGACGCCGCGATCGAGGCCCGCATCCCCCATCAGAGAGCCCTTCTCGACGGAGGTTCGTGTGAGGCCACTGCGATGAATCTCTACGGAATCCCGTCAGCGGGGCTCTCGGTCCTTCTCAACAGTTATCACAACTGTCCTCCCGGTCAGGGCATCGCCGAAGAATCGGTCTCCCTCGCCGACGTGAAGGCTCTCGTGAAGCTCATCACCGCCACCACCCTGCGGATGGCAAAGGCGAAGAACGGCGACTCGTCGAAGGCACGGATCAAGACACGACTCGAACGTGGCCTTCGCGAGCATCGCAAATACGACCGAGCGGCCCGGCGGGGCTGGCATTCGGAAGAGTGAAGGCGGTCAGTACAGTTCCACTGGTGAGCGTTTTCCGTCCTCGACGCTGAGGATGCTGGCCCGCTCTTCACCGAGAGTCTCGACCCGGAGATCCCAAATCTGCGCGTCGATCTCCTGAAATCGCTCCATCGACCAGGGATAGGGCTGTGCCATTTTGGCCTTGGTCTTTTCAATGCGGACGAGGGCGTCGTGGAGGAGCGGATCGGGAAGGGTGGCGATGACTTCGGCGGCTTGTTCGACGAGTTCGACTCGGTGGCAGATCATTGCGAGATCGTTCCCCGCCTCGATGCAGGCACGGATTGTGTCCTCGAAGGTGACCTCATTCAGCACCGCGCCCATGTCGAGATCGTCGGTCATGACGAGTCCGTCGTAGGCGAGCTGATTTCGGAGAAACTGGGTGATGATATTCTTCGAGAGCGACGCTGGCCAGCGTGGACGATCCGCGTCCCAGCACGGATAGTGCGAATGACAGGTCATGATGCTGTCGAGGTCGGGAAGGAGGGCGCGGAAGGGTTTCAATTCCTGCGCCTCCATTTCGGCGAGGGTCTTGTGGATCACGGGCAGTTCATGATGGGGATCGCATTCCGCCGAGGCATATCCGGGGAAATGTTTGCCCGAGCTGAGGATGCCTTCCTTGCGCATGGCGAGATTGAAGACCTGGGCATTGCGGATGACCTCGTCCGGCGTGCGGCCCCAACAGCGACCTTTCAGGGAATTGTCGGCCTCATCGTCGAAGGAGAGATCGAGGACGGGACAGAGATCGAGATTGAATCCGAAGATGCGCAGGATTTGTCCGGTGAGGCGCCCGTGTCGTTCAATCAGCTTCAGGTCGCCTTTGTCGCGGAATTGCTGTGCGTTGGGTGGCTCGCTGCCGATGAGGCGAAGTCGGGAAACCCGTCCGCCCTCCTGGTCGATCGTGATGAAGGGCTCGATCTCGCTGAGGTCGCGGAGGTCGTCGATGAGTTTCCGCAGTTGCCTGGGAGACTGGATATTCCTTCCGAAAAGAATGAAGCCGCCCGGTTGGAGCTTTTTGAAGCGCCGAGCCGTGTCGGGATCGAGTTCAGTGCCGGGAACGCCGGTGAGGAGGAGTTGGCCGAGGGGACGCATGAAGGAGGAGGAATTGCCGGGCGAGGGAGAGGATCCGATTCATTCCCGCCCGATCCCATCGTAGCCCTCTCCCGACGTTGCTCAACCTCTTTCCCCGAACGATTTGGGGGCGAATCACACCCCCAGTTCACGCATTTGCCGCGACGCCGTCCCCGCCCAATCGCGGTTCGCCGCCGGACTCGCCGGACTGGGATGAAGGATTCGCCCGACCTTCACCGGGAAGCGGATCGAATCCGCGACTCTCGCGATGCAGGCCTCGGCGAAGCTACCCACGCCGATTGCGATTTCAGGAAGCAGGTGTCGCAGATGCTCCGCGAGATATGCGTCGCAGGCCGCTTCAACCGGAACCATCTCCGCTGTTGGCAGTTTGTCAGGAGTACGATTGCGGCTGCTCGCCTCCATCCAGACGAGCGGGCAATAGTTCACCACGTAGTGCTCGGCAAAAAACTCCTCCGCTTTCGGATACCACTCGGAAAAGAGCCCCCAGAGCCGACGGCCGCTCACCTCCGATTTGTCGCAGGCGAATCCCGTGATCGGCCGCTTCGGATGTTCGGGCGAAGGCTTTTCCACAGGTGCCGAGATCCCCATCCAATCGCGCACCATCGTGATTTCTCCGAAGGGAACTCCCGTCTGCGCCATGCCCCAGGGTCCCGGATTCATCCCGAGAAAGAGAACGCGCTTTTTCGTGTCGCCAAAGCGCGTCACATAGCGATCATACGAAGCCCTGGCATACACGAGTGGATTGTAGACATGCGTCACCGGCTCGCCGAAGGAGAGCCCGCTGAGGCTCGAGACAAGGTCATCAGTGGCGGCGAGAAGAGCGGCGGAGACGGGCATCTCCGCACTGAAACAGCCATGTCCGACAAGGTCAAGAAGGGAGGCGGAAGGAACGCATTTGAACCCAAGAAGTGAAGGGGAACCCCGTGGTTTGTCCAGTCCGACAGAGCACTCGGGCAAAGGATCCGCAACGCTCGCCGCAGGATCCTTGCCCTCGTCTGACTTCTGCGATTGCTCACTTCGCCGCCACTTCGCCCTTGTCGAGCGGACGCGGCGCAGCGGTGATGCGTCCGGTGCCGCTGAGACCGAAACGCTGGGGCTCATACATCGCCTCGATCTTTGCGGGAGGAGCGGTGACTTCACCGGGAGCAACGACACGGGCGAGATACTGCAGGCTGTAATCCCCGGCCCCGTAGATGGAATCGGCGAAGAAGAGGACACGATCCTTGCGGATTTCGCTGTGGGTCGTGTAGAGGCGGCGGGTATTGCGCTGGGCGTTGACACGCTGGGTCTCACTCGTCTTGAACTCGGGATTGACCGCTTCGAAGATCGCGGGAAGAGCGTCGTCGATGGCAAGATAGGTTTCGCGCTCGTTCGGGATGTTCAGGTCGAGAGTGACGAGGATGAGGTCGCCCACCTTGAGATTTTCGGCAGGCTTGATACTGCCGTCGATCTCGACCTTCTCATAGGTGCGCCGAATCGCGAATCCCCGGTTTTCGGGTTCGATGGGCACGAGGGCCGGTCGCGTTGCGATGGAAAGATTGGCAAAAACGGCACCGTCTCCGCTCGTCTTCAGAGAGAGTTTGCGTGCCTCACTGCGACCCTTGAATGTGAAGGAGGCTTCTCCGGTGCCGGGTTCGGCGGGAAGTGACACCTTTTTCGTGGCCCCATCGAAGGCAAGCTCGATCTCATTCGCTCCCATTTGTTTCGCGGCCACTTCTCCGTAGGCAGCGAGGGCGATGAGCGGCCACGCGTTCGAATAGGTACTGCCCCAGCCGTTGCGGACTTCGCGCAGCTTCATGAGGTCATCGACGAGTTTGTCGTTTGCGGGATTCGCCGGATTGTGGCGAACCTGGGCAAGCAGTTGCGTCGCGACGATGTAGGGCTGGCGGTACCAGGAGACTTCGGCCACGGGGACTTTCCCAGGGGGCTTGAGCAGGGCCTGGACACGATCCATCTGTGCCGCTCCGCTTTCGACCATGGCGAGAGCGAGCAGGGAACGGGCCTCGGCGGTGAGATCATTCTGTTTTTCAAACAGCACTTCGTGATACGCGGTCTCGTTGACTCCGGCGAGGGCGAGGGCGTACGCTGCGAGGCAGCGTTGCGACAGCGCGTAGGGGTCTTTCACCTCTGCGGATCCTCGGAGCTGCAGAGAAAGATAGTCCCGGAGCGCCTGGGCCTGCTCCTTCGGCACGGGCACGCCCTGCTTTTCCGCCAGGGCGACGGCCACTCCGGCGTAGGCACTGCCCCAGAGGAGGGACTCGGATCCACCGGGCCAATAGGCAAGGCCACCGTCACTCGTTTGCATGGAGAAGATCCGGTTCACGCCCTTGGCAATGATTGCGGCGACTTCCTCCTCTGATTTCTCGAGGCCGGGCAGCACCTTGCGGAGCTGCTGAGTGCTGAGCCAGGGGATCGTCGAGGAAGTCGTCTGCTCGACACAACCGTAGGGATACTTGAGCAGATACTCGAGGCCATCCACTGCTTCGATGAGTCGGGAATTCGACAAAGTGACCGTCACCGTTCCTTCTCCTTCGAGGAGGCGGCGATCCATTTTGGCGAGGGCGTCCCCGAGGTCGGATCCGTCGCGCAGGGCGAAGGTGTGCGTCTCGCGAAGGAGCGGGAGCGGATATCCGACCGCGAACTTCGACTCGACCGCGTCGCGAAGTTTCTCATCGCTGAGGGAACGGACCTTCCAGGTCCACTTCGCCTCGCCCGTGGCGGTCATGGCGACGGGGAAGGAAACGGTCTCGGTGGCACCATTCGGAAGGCTGACTTTCACCCGCTTCTCACCGGCCCCGGCTGCGGGAGCAAGGTTCGTGTGGATCGTTTCACCAATACGACCGACAAACATGGCGTGCTCGTCGAGTGTGACGGAGACCTCCACCTCCTGGGGAGCCCCGCTGTTGTTGTGCAGCACGGCGGCGATGTCGATCTGGTCGGTCACATTCGTGAAGCCGGGAAGGGCGGGTTCGATCATGAGCGGCTTGTTGATGACCACCGGGGTCTCTCCGCTGCCAAAGCGATTGCCCTCGGCCACAACGGCGATGACGCGGAAGGTGGTGAGATTGTCAGGGGCGACGGCCTTTGCGCGGACGATGCCGTTCGCATCGGTCAGGAGGGACGCCTCCCAGAAGGCGAGGGCCTTGAAATCCTTGCGGATACGATCCGGATCGAGTCCGAATCCGCCACCGCCGCCGCCGATGACGTATCCTTTGTTCGCAAAATCCTGCTCGAGCGGATTCTCGGGCAACAGATCGCCGAGGCTCTGCCCCGTCCAGACGGAGAGCGGGAATGGCGCATGGAAAGTGGCACCCGGGTCGGGAGTCTCATACCCCGTCAGCGAGAGGATGCCTTCGTCGACGGCGTAGAAGGTGACCTCCGCTCCAGCCACGGGCCGATTTCCGTCGTCGAGCACCGTTGCGGTGAATTCGATCTGTTCGCCGGGCTGATAAAATTTGGCGTCGCCTGCGGTTACCTTCGTGGTCAGTTTCACCGAGGGATCCTCAACGAGAAGCTGGCAGTAGCCGAGCCGATAATCGGCGGACTTGTGCACATGGGGGCTTTCGCCGGAACCGCGAATGATGAGAAGCGAAGCGAAGAGATTGGGAGCGGCCCCCTCGACGACGGGCACTTCGAGGACGGTTTCATACTGGCCGATGACGAGAGACCGAGTCTCACGCACGCCACCTCGCTCGATCGTGAAGAGCGCATTCCCGAAGACCGGGGTGCGGGCGAGGAGTTTGGCGGTGTCGCCGATGCGATAACTTTCTTTGTCGGGAGTGAGGTCGATCCGGATGACATCGTGCCAGGACCAGGAGGGCTCCTCGGCCCCGATCACGCTGAATTTGATCTTCGTGAGAATGTCGCGACCGGCTTGGTCTTTCGCCGTGAGGGTGATTTGATAGTCTCCCGCTTCGGCGAAGGTCAGGGAATGGGGCATCGCACGGGTGAGTCCGGTGGCCGCATCGATCTCGGTCTTGAGCGCGATCCGTTCGTCGGAAATTGTACGCAGGATGAGATCATTGCGGTGGGTCATTTTCCCGTTCGCGCCCATGACCTTGACCGTCGTCCATTCCTCCTTCTCCACGAGGACGGACGTTTCGACAGCCTCGGTGTGCGCCTTGCCTTCGGTCGTCACCGCCGCCATGGCGAAGGTGGCCTTGTCCCCGGCGCGAAAGACGCCGTCGGGCTCGCGGAGTCCGAGATAGAAATCCGAGCTGTGGACGGTGAAACGCTTCGAGCCCGAGAGGGTCTGCTGGTTCGCGTCGGTGACGGACGCGGTCAGACTGACGCGGCGGGGGCCCGGATGGGTTGTTT